>CAJOHI010000086.1 GCA_905234365.1 uncultured Selenomonadaceae bacterium
TATTCCGCGAGGTCTTGGTATCTGCGTTTCCGTCAATACTTCGTCAAAGCGTTCGCGATCCTCAGCTTTATCAATATTATCAACAGAAGTACCAAAGACCTTAACGCCGGCTTCAGCGAGTGAGGCAGCTAAATTAATCGCCGTCTGTCCGCCAAATTGAACGATAACACCTTCCGGTTTTTCCTTATCAATAATATTTAAAACATCTTCCGTCGTCAAAGGTTCAAAATACAACCTGTCAGAAATATCAAAATCAGTTGAAACGGTTTCAGGATTGTTATTGATTATAATTGCCTCAATTCCCATTTCTCTAAGTGCCCAAACGCTGTGAACACTGCAATAATCGAACTCAACGCCTTGACCAATTCTGATTGGACCACTGCCTAAGACTATAACTTTGCGCTTGTCGCTGATTTCAACTTCGTCAACTTCAGCACGAAAAGTCGAGTAGTAATAAGGCGTCATTGCTTCAAATTCAGCGGCGCAGGTGTCAACCATTTTATACATAGGTACAATATTTTGTTGAAGTCTCATTGAACGAACGGCACTGACAGTTTTATTTGTCAATTCGGCGATAGATTTATCTGCAAGTCCCAAATATTTAGCTTGACGCAAAAGTTTAGGTGTCAAATCTTCTTTGTTAAGTTTACATTCCAAATCAGTGATCTTTTTAATTTTGTGCAAGAACCACTTATCAATCTTTGTAGCATTGTAAACTTCTTCAATAGTTGCAGCGCCTCTCCTAAATGCTTCAGCGATGACAAAAATTCTTTCATCATTGCAGCGATTGAGGCGATTGCGGATTTTATCGTTATCCCAATCATCAATCTTTTCGAGGTGAAGACGATTAACGCCAATTTCTAACGAGCGGACAGCTTTTAATAAAGCACCTTCAAAACTTCTGTCAATGCTCATCACTTCGCCGGTTGCCTTCATTTGCGTGCCTAAAGTCTTATCGGCGTAAACGAATTTGTCAAAAGGAAATCTTGGAAATTTAACAACGCAATAATCAAGTGACGGTTCAAAGCAAGCCTTAGTTTTATGAGTGACGGCATTGGTAATTTCGTCAAGTGTGTAACCAACAGCAATTTTAGCACTGACTTTAGCAATAGGATAACCAGTAGCCTTTGAAGCAAGCGCGGAACTTCTGCTGACACGTGGATTGACTTCAATGACATAATATTTTTGACTGTTTGGGTCTAATGCAAATTGAGCATTACAGCCGCCTTCAATGCCGAGAGCACGAATAATTTTTAAACTTGCACTACGCAGCATTTGATATTCATGATCCGTTAAAGTTTGCGAAGGAGCGACAACGATTGAATCGCCGGTATGAACGCCAACCGGATCAATATTTTCCATATTACAAACGGTAATACAGTTATCGTGTCCGTCGCGCATGACTTCGTATTCAATTTCTTTCCAGCCGGCGACGCTTCTCTCAATCAGTACTTGACCAATCATTGAATATTTTAAGCCTTTAATGACAATTTCGACGAGTTCTTCCTCATTTTGAGCAATGCCGCCGCCGGTACCGCCTAACGTATACGCAGGACGAACGATTATTGGATAACCAATCTCATTAGCAAAGTCAATCGCTCCGTGAACGTCTTCAACAATCGCTGATTCCGGTATTGGTTCACCGATTAGCTGCATGGTCTCTTTAAATAACTCTCTGTCTTCAGCTTTTTTAATTGCGTCGAGAGGTGTACCAAGCAAATCAACTTTAAATTTATTAAGTACACCGGCTTCGGCGAGTTGCACAGCCAAATTTAAACCGGCTTGACCACCTAAAGTAGCTAACAAGCCGTCAGGTCTTTCCTTTTCAATGATTGCCGTTAAAAAATCAACTGTCAGCGGCTCAATGTAAACTCTATCTGCAATATTAGCGTCAGTCATAATCGTAGCGGGATTGCTATTAACTAAGACAACTTTTAAACCTTCCTCTTTGAGCGAGCGACAGGCTTGAGTACCAGCATAATCAAATTCCGCAGCTTGACCGATTATAATAGGACCGCTGCCAATAACCATAACTTTATTTAAATGTTTTTTCTTCGGCACTTTATAAATCACCTCGTTAAATTAATGTGTAATTCAGAATTGTTTTTCTGATCCCTAATTAAGGCTCGTAGGCAATTCTGTAAAATTATAAACATGATCTCGCATAAAAATATCTTTATATAAAACAATTTCTCTACCGAGCGGATCAGTTATTTTATAGCGAACTTCCTTTCCTTGCAGATTAATTACTTCTTCATCACTCAAGTATTAATCTTAATGATCTTTCTCATAATACTTGCAAAAAAATTTATAAACAAATACTTTACCACTGCATAAATTTGGATTGCATAATATATCCACATGTGCAACCAAAACATTGACGATTTTTCATTTTTTTAATTAACATTGTCAACAAATCTCTCACTATTAATCATTTCTTCTATCTTTGAATTTTTAATATTTCCTATTTCTTCCATTGACCAACAACCACTACGAACATTACCATTGCTTTCAATGTAAATATCGGTATTCCACAAAGGACATTCTCCACTAATTTTTTCTTTCATGAACCAACGTCGAATAAATTCAAGGGAGTTCTCATCAACTAAAATACCCCCCCCCCTTCATCTTTTCTGACGCCCATAATCTAATGCTTTCAACTGCATTTTTTAAATCGTTATAAGAAATTTTTGACCTTTTTTGATTGTCGGAGAGATGAGAATTTTTAAAGACAGGTATTTGGTCATCAAAAATTTCAATGTATAAATCAACATTTTTACTTTGAGCATAGTTTAAAACTTTTTCTACTTCATTAATATTATCACCGGTAAACAACGTACCTACTTTTACATAAATAGGATAATCATCTTTATAGCTTAAAACCCAATCAACAGCTTGTCTCAATCTTTTTTCGGCACCTGAAGTACCTGTGAATTCATCATGAATGCCTACTCCATGATATGAAAAAGAAAATCTATTAATGCCTGAGTCAATTAAATCTTTCACTCGTGATTTTGACGTAAAATAAAATCCGTTTGTCGTAATAGAAACATTTTTACTTTTAGATTTTGCATGACGAGCAATTTCTAAAATATGTGGATAAGTGGTAGGTTCACCGCCTGTAAAAGCTATGTTTTTTATATCGAACAAATTTGTTACCTGATTGATTACAGATTTAAAATCATCGAGTGAAATTTCATCATCAGTTTTCAACTTATAAGAATTATAAGACTTACACCTTTGATTGCATTTTTTAGTAAGCTGAATATTAAGCCTAACAATGTTTGGTTTAATCATAATATATTTATCTCACTTTCCCATCATTTCCAAAAACTCGTTAAACAAATAAATATTATCGCTTGGACCTGGTGATGCTTCTGGATGATATTGTACTGAAAATATTGGCAATTTCTTATGGCGCAAACCTTCAACGGTTCCGTCATTGACCGAAACATAAGTGACTTCCAGCGGCAATTTTTTGAGTGACTTTTCGTCAACTGCATAACCATGATTTTGACTTGAAATGTAAACCCTTCCGGTTTTGAGATTTTTAACCGGTTGATTGCTGCCACGATGTCCAAATTTCAATTTATAAGTATCAGCGCCAAGTGCAAGTGCAATTAATTGATGACCAAGACAAATGCCAAATATAGGCTTTTTACCAATAAGTTTTTTGACTTCCTCAATAACTTCCGGCACGTCTTTAGGATCACCCGGACCATTTGATAAAAATATTCCGTCAGGATTCATTTCAAGAATTTCTTCAGCAGAAGTTGACGCCGGCACAACAGTAAGTTTACAGCCACAGCGCTGAAGTGAATCCAGTATGTTTTGTTTAACGCCAAAATCCATAGCAACAACAAATGGCGCATCGTCTTTTTCTGCTTCGATTGTGTAAGCGTCAGAAGTAGTGACCTCAGCAACAACATCTGTTCTAATCGGAAGTGCCATCATCTCATCAATCGTATTTTGAGAAGTGTATTCAGAGACTATAACGCCTTTCATAGTTCCGGCAGAGCGAATTTTTTTAGTAACAGCACGAGTGTCGACATCATAAAGACAAGGAATACGCTCCATTGACAAGAAATCGCTGAGAGATTTTTCCATCTCGCAATTACTTCCATTTTCGCAAAGTTCACCAATTACCAATCCGCCGACAAACGATTTAAACGACTGATTAAAAATTTTGGCCGTACCGTAATTGCCAATCAGTGGATAGGTCAAAGTAACAATTTGTCGACAATATGAAGGATCAGTCAAAATTTCTTGATAACCTGTCATGCCGGTATTAAAGACGACTTCACCGGTTGCCGTTTGATTAGAGCCGCCAAATATTTGACCTCTAAATATTGTTCCATCCTCAAGAATAAGTTTGCCTTTCAAAAATACCACCTCTCTGAATTTCTCATCAATTTATTAACTCACCAGTTTTTTTGTGAATTTCTCTTATTTGATTCAATAAATGATTATTAATTTGATTAATCCCACGAATAATATTTTCATCTTCAATAAAAGCATAAATCAATGCTTTTATAAAAGTTGCACTATTTCCAAGCTTCTTGTTATTTATTTCTTCTTCAATACACTCGAATAATTCTTTCCTATGAGAGTGACAAAATGGAAAAATATGAACGTCAAAATAGTATTTAAAAAACACCATTGACATTTGAGTAGAAAATACCCCCCCCCCATTGCCGGCTTGAATGGCTTTAGGTATCACATTTTCAATAACATCAGCAACATTTGAAAGGTTTTTCACTCTATGACGCAATTTGTTTAAATCCGCCTTTTTATAACGTGACTCAGAGTTCTCCGTAGATCTATAAATGTAGAATGGTCTATCGAATTTCAATATTTTGTCTGTTGCGCAAAGTAATTCAAGAAGGAAAACTTGGTCCTCACAATGAACATTACGAAACTTTATATTATTCTTTTTTAAGAAAGAATGATTAAATAATTTTTGCCACATTAAGCAACTTCCATGTCCTTGACAAAATTCTTGAATTATTTTTTTCTGAAATTCATTTGGAATTTTTTCAAGTGTTCCCAATTTTGAAATTATAAAATTTGTATCTTTAAAGCTTTGAAACTCATTATTTACTGGTGAAAAATATGAAATACTACTAACTACATCAGCCACATGCTTTTCAGCAAGATTAATTAGAATTTCTAAAGCATCAGGTACTATTGCATCATCAGAATCCATAAAATAAATATATTCACCACAAGCACGTTCAAGACCAATATTCCGTACAGGTCCTGGCATACCAAAATTTTTTTCATTTTCAATGATCATGATCCGTGAATCTCTGAAACTTTTTGCAATTTCTACAGTTCTATCTGTCGAGCAATCATCAACTAAAATAATTTCAAAATCCTGCATAGTTTGATTAAGAATTGAACTTATACAAAAGTGCAGATACTTTTCAACATTATACATCGGTACAATTACCGAAATTTTTGGATTCATACATGATTCTCCTTCATTTAGAAAATATTTAACAAATTAATTTTAACTTAATGGCGTTGCACTGTCAAATATCATTTTAACATTTACGGAATCTAACGAAAGAATTATCTGTCTCATCAAATGAAGCGGTTAAAACGGTAACATCTTGCTTTTTCAAGAGCGTTACCAAAGCATAAAGATAACTAAATTCGCATTGACAAAATACTGCTTCCGGTGACAAATTCATAATCTCAAAAAATTTTTTCTTAGCAAGGTTTTGAATTTCAATTTCATCACTTGACGGCGAAATTTTAGGACAAGGCAAATCGACAATTTCACCATATTCAGATGCGGCTTTTAATTTTTCTGCTGACCATTGTGCTGAAATTTGATTTGTATGATTAACAAAAACTTTCTTCTTCATAATTTAAAAATCACCTCCAAAGTAAACATCATTACAAAAATCTTAGATATTATATCACATTTCAACGATAATTATCAGAAGGTTTATAAATTCTTCGCGAAATTAAAAATGCACAACTTTTTTGAGATATTTTATTTTTCTACTCATTTTGTATTATTTACTTTAAATTTTTGATTGGCTGATTGTATAATGAAATCGGACAGTAAAAAAATAAGACAAACGGGAACTTTTCAGATAAAATAAAAATGACAAACCTGAAAAGAAAATCCCGAATGTCCAATACAAATTATAATACAAAATCTTGTAAATTTATTTACGTGCACAAGGCAAAAACTTTCCCTTATCGAGTTAGGAGTAGGATCGCCAGTAACATTACAGCCACTGCTTAATTCATAATGAAGATAAGAAAATTCGCAGTGGTAACTATTACGATAAAGTAAAACAGAACTGAACGTCTTTTTTTCAAAAATACAGAAAGTACTCTCAGCGGTTTCGATTCACTGGGAGTATTCTTTTGTTGCAAAAATCCTAAATCCGTGACCACATTTTGACTAACAGAATTCTAAAAAACACTATATTTTGTGCAGAAAATTAATGATTCTCTAAATGATTTAGTACCATTTAACACGGTTTAACAAAATTTGGCAAAAAGTGTGATAAGATGTTGCAATTTGTCAGTTTAATAAATAAAAAATTTTTTAAAAAAAAGGTCTTGACAAAGGCAAAAATATATGGTATTCTTTACAAGCTGATTCGTTGAGCGGCAACACAGAAGCTACTTACTCAACA
>CAJOHI010000087.1 GCA_905234365.1 uncultured Selenomonadaceae bacterium
GTACATTTCGTCTCGTTGCAAGTAGTAAATTATCGGCGCAGTATCCAGAAAAACTCGTTTAAAATCTGTCATCTTCTCGCAACTCCTCGATGTATTTTTTCACATTCAAATTCGTCGGTTTCGCCGCGACAAACTTGTCACTCATCAATGCTTCTAAGAAAAAATCCTTGTCTGAATCTACTTGCATTTTTTCGCTGCTGTCTTGAGCATTCTCCTCAAAAGTAATGAGCACTCGTTGATTCTTTTTCAGTTCCACTTGCTCTAAAAGACGAACACAATCTCCATCAAAATATCCTGCTATCGCCAACATATTTTTCCGCTCCTTTAATTTTTAGTAATTTTCTCCTTGTTATACGCTTTTATCCCGTAACTACGCCGTTTATCGCTTCTTGTTATACACTTCCAAAACTTACAAATATTGATTTGACGCACTTTTACAGTGCAGTGGTCTGTGTATTTTTTAGTTTATTTTTTTGCTCATTTTTCAGTAAAGAAGAATAACCAGAAGTACCCCTGCATAACAATTCACTGGATAATTTTATGATTTCTTCTAATGCAATATTTTTACCTTCATTAACCCATTGACGATACAATTCTAGACCTACATTGCATGCAAAAGTAAGCAATATTTTTTGCTCATATTTCTTTAAATCTTGAAACATTGAGGAATTTTTCCAGGTACATTCTACAATTTTGCTAATCATTTTGTTTCCAAAGTGATGATGAGAAACACTACAAACTATTTTCTCATACACCGAACTTTGTTTTGAGGAATAAAGAAAAAATTCACGATTAATTTGTTCAAGGTCTTCGGGCACTCTATAGTTTTTTATTTTTTCCATATAGCCGTTAGAAAATTCTTCAAGCAACTCGATTAAAAGCGCATCTAAGGTTTCATAATAGCGATAAAATGTTTTTTTGTTGATTTTAGCTCGCTCACAAAGTGCTTTTACTGTAATTTTCTCATAATCCATGTCGGTAAGCAAGTCAATAAAAGTCTGACGAATAGCTGTTATCGTTTTTTGAACTCGTAAATCCTCATTGCCTGAAATGAACATAACAATCTCCTTTTGTGGCTCAATGCCACTCTTTTTTTTTCTGGTAGAATAAGCAACATTTCTAAAAATCTGACCATTGAAAATAAATACTAAAGATGAAATAATTATATCATGAAGAATAAGAAACTCAAGTGTATTTTTATAAATTTCTGAAAGTGAGACAACTAACATGAATGAAGAAATTCGAATAGATTTGAGAAATCCAAGTGCGGAATTTCAAGCGGAACTCAAAAGAAGTGCTCAACTTTGCTTTAAAATCAATAATACCATGCCTATGACAGCAGAATATGAGGAACTTGTCCGAGAACTTTTGCCGAATATGGACGAATGTTCCAGCATTTCAGCACCACTCCAGATAAATCTTGCCGACCGTGTGAAAATTGGCAAACGAGTTGCCATTATGTACAATTTTCTTTGTATGGCAGCTGGCGGCATTACCATTGACGATGATGTAATGATTGCCGCTAATGTCTCGTTGATTTCCAACAATCACGATGTTAATGAAAGGCAAATCATTACCTGCAAGCCGATCCACATTAAAAGAAATGTTTGGATTGGGGCTAATGCAACTATTCTTCCTGGCGTAACAATCGGCGAAAATTCTATAATCGCCGCAGGTGCAGTGGTTAGCAAAGATGTGCCGGATAATGTTGTTGTTGCTGGTGTTCCTGCTAAAGTGATAAAAAGTCTGTAAAGGAGAGAATGTTATGGTTCGACACATTTTTATGGCGGCAGTGAAAGAGAATGTCACTCCAGAGAAAATTGACGAGATTGTCAAAGGCTTACAAGCGTTAAAGGTTAAGTATCCAAGCCTTCAAGCTGGTGTAAATCTTGGCTGGTTCAATCCGAAGACGCACATCACCTTGACTGTAGACTTCAAAGACAAAAATGAATTTGAAGGTTTCATCAACTCGCCGGAGCACACTCATATCGTTAATACCTATCTCGATTGCTACGACCAAGATATGATTTTCACCAGTCAGTTTGCGTTGGTTAAGTAATTTTATCGAGGTGTTGAATATGTCAAAAAAATTAGCAGTTATTGTTGGAGCAGGTAAAGGAATGGGCTATCACATCGCTGAAAAATTCGCTCAAGAAAATTTCAAAGTTGTGTTGATAGCAAGGCGACAAACTGCACTTGATGAATACGTTGCTGAATTTACTGCCAAAGGTTATGAGGTTTATTCTAAAGTTGCTGATGTTTCCGATACCCCTTCACTCTCGACGGCGTTTGAGCAAATTCAAGCCGATTTAGGGACAGTTGATGTTTTGGTCTATAACGCAGCACTCATGCAAGACGGCAAATTGACTGAAATGTCTTCTAATGACTTGATGGAACGCTACCAGATAGATGTTGCCAGTGCTTTGCATTGCGTTCATCAAGTCCTGCCTAAACAAATTGAGCAACATAGCGGTATATTGCTGTTTACTGGCGGACTGTTCGGCGTTCACCCTAACGAAAACATTGATTATGCCGGTTTGTCGATTGGTAAAGCTGCTTTGCGTTCATTGACTTTAATGCTCAACTCTGAACTCAAAAGCAAGGGCATTTTCGCAGGGATTGTGCAAATTATGGGCGTTGTCGGCAGTAATGCACATTTCTCACCTAAAAATATTGCTGAGGCTTATTGGAAACTTTACACTGAAAAATTTTCTTTTGAGTACATCTACAAATGAGGTCAAAATTTTTTTGGGGAAAAACTACTGTATTGCAAACAAAAAATATGCCTCTCAGAACGTCCAGAATTGCCTACAACGCATTCTTTGATACTCACACGAGTATTTATACCAAAAGTAAATTCAAGACCCCTTAAAATCGATTCTACGCGTTTTTAAATTTTTCTTGGAGAATGAACCATGAACGTTATTGCTGTTAATGGCAGTCCTCGCAAGGGCTGGAATACTCATAAAATGTTGCAAAGTGCTTTAGACGGATCTACTTCGCAAGGCGCAGAAACCAAGTTGATTCATCTCTACGATGTAAACTTCAAAGTTTGCAAAAGCTGTTTGGCTTGCAAGCGAATTGGTGCTGAACATAAATGCTACGTTAAAGACGAGTTGACGCCTATTCTTGAGGAATTGAGCAATGCTGATGCCTTGATTTTCGGCTCACCGATTTACTTTATGGAGCTTACCGGCGTTATGCACGCTTTTCTCGAAAGGTTTTATTTTCCGTATGTCACTTACAACACCAATCCAAAGACCTTCTTTGAGCGCAAGTTGCCCATTGGTTTCATTTACACCATGAACATCACCAAAGAATGACTGCAAGAAATTCCGATTGCTAATCGTTTTGAAAATATCACTGAGACTTTATTCGGTGTCAAGCCTGAGATAGTCAATGCTTTTGACAATTATCAGTATTCGGACTATGACAAATATGAGCATGGCATTTTCTCTGTTGAGCAAAAGATTCGTCATCGTGATGAACAATTTCCCAACGAGTTAGAAAATGCTCGTCAACTCGGCATAAATTTAGTCAAGAAAGTGAGAGACTTATATGAAAAATGATTTATTCAAACTTGCGGCACGACGCAGGTCGATTCGTCGATATACTGGCGACAAGGTTTCTGATGAGGTAGTCAACGACATTTTGAAAATTGCCTTGCTTGCTCCTTCTTCTTGGGGCAAACACCCTGTTGAATTTGTTGTTGTTCGCAACAAGGAAATGATTAAGCAGATTTCTCGCTGTAAACGTATGGGAGCTGGTCCACTTCCTACTGCTGATGTTGCTATCGTCGTCATGGTCGATAAATCGGACTGTGAATTGTGGATTGAAGACGCTGCTGTCGCTTCAACTTACATTCTTCTTGCCGCTGAACAATTTGGCATCGGTGCTTGCTGGATTCACATTCGCGATCGCGCCGGTCAGAAAACAACTGCCGATGAAGAAATTAGACAACTTCTTGGGGTGCCAAATAATTTTTCGGTTCTCAATGTTGTCGCTCTTGGTCAAAAAAATGAAAAAAAGTCTCCTCGCACTGAAAGCGATTTGCACCTTGAAAATATCCACATCGAAAAATATTGAATGGTAGGTGATTTACATGGCAAAAATTTTGTTGGTTAATGGCAGCCCAAATGAAAAAGGCTGTATTTATACTGCACTTAGCGAAGTTGCAGAAACTCTGAAAAAGAATGATGTTGATTCCGAACTCCTTTGGCTCGGCAAAAAGCCTATGCAAGATTGCATTGCTTGCTACAAATGCCAGCAAACCGGCAAATGCGTTTTCAACGATATTGTCAATCAGACGGCAGAACGCTGGGATGAATTTGACGGAATCGTTGTCGGTTCACCGGTCTATTATGGTGGTCCGAATGGTCGCTTGACGAGTTTTCTGACAAGGCTTTTCTTCAGTCTCGGTATGCATAGATTGAGCGGCAAGATTGCAGCAGCCGTTGTTTCTTGCCGTCGTGGCGGTTCTACTGTCGCCTTTGAACGACTAAATATGTTCTTTCAGATGTCTAACATGGTCGTTGCTACCAGCCAATATTGGAATCAGATTCACGGCTTTTCTGCCGAAGATGTCAGAAAAGATATTGAGGGGCTTCAAATTATGCGTACTTTGGCTCAAAATATTTCGTGGCTTGCCAAAAACATCGAAAGCGGCAAAAAATCCGATGTGGAGCCGCCAAATTATGAACCAATAACACTAATGCACTTTATCCGTTAAGTTGCAATCACCTTATTTTTTTCAATTTTTCCGTTTTTGTGAAAATCTCCTATAAAGAGAAGGAAACCAAAGTTTTCTTTTTTTCTTTTCAAAGGTTGGGGGGTTATTAGGGGGGTTCTCCCCCTAATCTAAGCTGTTGCGTAAAATTTTGAGCGTTCCAAAAACGCGAAAAATTCACAGCAACAAAAAAGAGACAAGCTTACAACATTCTGGCAGTAAGCGTAGTCTCTTTTTTTTCTAAAAATTTTTTTTGTGTATGGATGCGTAAAAATTTTCTTTTTTTAACAGCTTCAGCTGTAAAATTTTTTAAGCGTTCATATACAAAAAAAATTTCTCCACTACCCCTGAAAATTTTTTCAAAAATTTTCAAAAGCACCCATTTTTTTTTTTTACCTTTTTTAAGGAAAGCACCCACCCCAAAAATGGGTGCTTTCCCTACTTATAAGTATTATAGTCTTATAAGTATTAGGAAAAAATAGCCCCTTTTGAGGTTGATTTGGCGCTTTGGTCAAAACGTCAAGCTACCTTTGGGGTTACCATTTGCTACCTTTGGGGTTACCATTTGCTACCTTTGGGGTTACCATTTGCTACCTTTGGGGTTACCATTTGCTACCTTTGGGGTTACCGTCAAGCTACCTTTGGGGTTACCGTCAAGCTACCTTTGGGGTTACCGTCAAGCTACCTTTGGGGTTACCGTCAAGCTACCTTTGGGGTTACTTTATTTTGTTGATTTTTCATTTTCAGATGCGTTGTAATTTTTTCGCTTCGGAAAATTTGCAAAAGTAAAGACAATGGAAGAATCCAGCCATTGTTCGTATGTTTTCTTGATGAATTGCTGGTTGTAATGCCAGCCGGTTAAAATTCCGCTACTAACAAGAAAATCCAAAACCTTTTCCAATGGTTTAATTATGCGTTTTGTTACTTGGCGGTCACCATTAAGAATTTCCTGATGAGTTGGCAACAATGAAATGGAATCGACAAGAGCTTTAACTGATATGCTGTTTGCATTGCCCTTAAAGTAGTTCATATTGTGATGAAGTGCCAATCTACGGCATAGTTGATATGCTATTGGATAGCGGTTTAAGTCTATGCTAAATGCTTGTAGTGGAAAAGGCATAATGTACGAATTCGCTAAATGTCTCAAAAATTCGATATTGAAGGTGATTGAGTAGATTCCTTTGCCTTTGTCCCTTGCGATATTGTTAGCCAGTTGGAAATAACAAAAATTCTTTTCTGCTTTTTTCTTGTTCGTGTAGACGGTATCCATAAAATCGACGTGAATACGCCCAATAATGTTGAGAGCATTGCGGAGTTGGTCTATCGCTTTGGTCTTGTTCTTCAAGTTACACAAAGTCATGTATTCCTTCAATGTGATAGAAACGGTCTGAAAGCGTTTATATTCCGTATCTGTTTCCAATTTTTTATGTGGCAGAATCGCTGACAATTTGACGATGAAAATGTCAAAAACACGCTGTACCGTCGCATTAAACTTGTAATTCCTGAAGTTTTCTATCTCGATTTTCACTTCATTGGAAGAAGCGTAAGCCTTACCGCTCATTCCGTCTATTCTAAACGACCTCTCGGACAAAGCGGCAAACGCATTGTTGAATCTTCCTTGTAAGGTTGAAACAAAATTAACCTTGACACTTTCCTCTTTTTTCTCTAAAATGTTACTGTCCATATGTGACCAAACCCTTTCCATTTTTAAATTTTAAGCCTACACTTAAGATTTTAGCACAATGGAAGAAGAAAGGCAAGGTGCAAATATGGCAACGAACTCCTATAAAGACCAGCGACTGTGAAAAGTTGACTGGTCTTTTGCTTTTCCAAACGGAAAAGTTCACTTACCACTTATCTTTTCGATAAGTGCCGTGAAAGGTAACAAAATCGAACTGTCGTTAGCTCTGAAATTTTTCATCATTTCCGATCCGTTTTTTCAAATTTTAACGTGACTTTATTCGCGTCAAATCAACCTCAAATGAGCGTTTCACACAGTGAAATGCGGAAGTGAACATTTCTAAAAAAATGATGTTTTCATTTTTCGGCTGCAAACAAAAAAATTCCTCACCTCAAAAAAACGAGTAGAGGAAGAAAATTATTTGCCTCTCAGAACGTCCAGAATGCCCCTAGAAGCGTCGATAACATTTTTTAGGTATAATTTATCGTCCAGAGAAAATGAAGGGCTTAAATCGAACGCTAGACCCCTTAAAATTGAAATCCGCTTTCTGACAACCTCAAAAACAAATCATCAATCAACAAACATTGAATTTCAGCATATTGTCTCAACTGTTTGTCGTTTGTCAGGAATAAATCACAACCAGAGCAAACGGCAAATGCAAGTTGCAACGAATCCATCGTTTTGAATGCTGGATACTGCGCTCGAATACTGGCTGATTTTTTCGCTATTCTCTCTGAGGTGTGAATAATCTCAACACCAGCAGCTTGAATGAAGTTGTCAAAATCCTCCACCAGCTTTTGATTGCCAGTCTTGTAAGGAAAAACACAATATTCCGCTATCGTAACGTCTGATGAAACCAGCTCTATCTTCCTTTTTTGGAACTCTATAAGTATCGCTTTCATCTTTTCAAAGTACATTTCGTCTCGTTGCAAGTAGTAAATTATCGGCGCAGTATCCAGAAAAACTCGTTTAAAATCTGTCATCTTCTCGCAACTCCTCGATGTATTTTT
>CAJOHI010000088.1 GCA_905234365.1 uncultured Selenomonadaceae bacterium
CGTGCTAAGTCAAAATCTATATTAACAGGAATTAGCGTCGATTTGACTTCGCGGATTAAGTCAAAATCAATCGTACTGACCAATCCGCGATTTATGATATTTTCGCCTAATCCAATTCTTGCATTGCTAATTATAACATTGGAAAACAGATTGTTAGCATTTGGCGTCTGCAGGTAAAAATTCTCAAAGTCTGCGCCATTCTCAACATTACCCTTATAGATTAATCCTTCACTTGCAAAGTCTTCGCTGTAATATTTTTCGCCGTCTACCCAACACTCAATTAAGCCGTTTTCAGCGTCAGATATCATATGCAACAGAACGGTATATAGCTTACTCTTGGTAAAAGGATTCTGCGGTTTTAGCAAATATGAAGTCGGACCATTAATATAAGATATTAAGCCTTGCGAAGTCTGATATATTCCTATTCCTGTATCATTGCCGTTTAGCCTGTCATATGCTCTCCATTGAGCATTTCCATAATAGATGTCGAATTTTACCCACAACTCTTTTGTTGCAAGTATCGGAAATGTTGCAACGCGATTCGTTTGCCAAAATGCCGAACCTGTCTTTGACTTTGTTTCATTTAATCCTGTAACTGTAGTACCGGGCACTTTGAGTAAATCTGCGGTGCCGTAATTTTCATAACGCCATGTTTTTTTAACTTCGCGTACAATATCAAAATTTATTTCCGTTTTGCGATTGACATTTCTAATCGTATCTGCCGAAATTGAAACATCATTATTGACATTTCTAGCAATATCAAAGTCAACACTTGTATTGAAAATGAAGATGTAGTAATGCAGTTTTACAAAAGTCAATCTGTTGCACAAATAATTTATTTCAGAACGGAATTTTGGGAGCCAAAAGACGGTTTATATTTAGTGCTTTGGGAAATTCAACCTGACGGCAGATATTGGGCAGATGGAGACGGTTTTGGCGCTGAAAGTGATTACGAAATTCAGCTCTATTCTTATCTTGATGTTCAAGGAAAATTTACTGCACCGTTCAGAATTTATAGTATCGGAACAACCAAATTTATCGGTACAGACCTTGAAAATAAAATGAAGCAGGAACTTGCAAGGAAAAAGGAGGCCGAGAAAAAAGCTGAACAGAGAGGCGAAACTGCTGAAGAAACAATGAAACGTCTTATAAATAAATGTCTTGAGCAACTGATTGAAATGTCTAAAGAACATTTAACGGAAAAAGAAAAGCGCCCTTTTTTTGTTGTTTTTGATATTCCAAAGAGCAAGTACATGGCGATAATTAAAATTTTTAGGGATCCAATCACGAAAATTAAATGGCGAATGAGTGTTGGCGTAATGATTGAACATACTGATAAAATAATAGAACACATAGGAAGCGCTCGCGATAAAGAAGATTTACTAAGTTATTTAAATTCACAGGAAGCAAGAAACGATGTTTTCAAGTCAGTTAAAGAACTGAACGAAATAACACAGGATAAATTATAAATTGTAGGTGAAATTATGTTTTCAAAAAAGTTTTTAGATTTAAAATCAGATATACTTAAAAAAATTCAAAAAAATTTTCAATATGTTGATGAAATTTCGGAAATCAATACTTTAAAAGTTTTAGAAGCAATGCAGCAATTAAAAATTTCTGATGCACATTTTAAGCCTTCAACCGGCTATGCTTACGGAGATATCAGCCGTGAAAAGTTAGATGAATTATATGCAAAAATTTTCAAGGCGGAACGTGCATTGGTCAGAACTCAATTTGTCAGCGGAACTCATGCACTTGCAACGGTCTTATTTGGCATTTTGCGTCCGAATGATGAATTAGTATCCTTAACCGGTGCGCCTTATGACACAATGCAAACGGTTATTGGTTATTCTCATGAGGCAAAAGGCTCGCTCAAAGAATTTGGCATTAATTATCATGAATTGCCGCTGGTTGACGGAAAAGTTGACATTGACGGCATAAAAAAAATCGTCACTCCCAAGACAAAAGTGGCGATGATTCAACGCAGTCGCGGTTATTCTATGCGCTATCCGCTGTCGATTAAAGATATTGAAAAGATTTGTAATGAAGTCAAGAAAGTTAATTCTGATTGCGTGACATTTGTAGATAATTGCTACGGCGAATTTGTTGAGACACAAGAACCGGTGGAAGTTGGCGCGGATATTGCTGCCGGAAGTCTCATAAAAAATATTGGCGGCGGCATTGCTCCAACAGGCGGTTATATTGTCGGTCGTTCGGATTTGGTTGAGCTTGCTTCTTATCGTCTCACGGCACCTGGCATGGGTGATGAACTTGGCGCAAGTTTAGGCGATCCGAGATTGTTATATCAAGGTTTATTTTTAGCACCTCATGTGACAGCTCAAGCACTCAAAAGCGCAATTTTTGCCTCTGCTTTGTTCAGCAGTTTAGGTTATAAAACTCACCCGTTGACTGATGATAAGCGCGGCGATATAATTCAAGCGATTGAATTAGGTACGCCTGAAAAATTAATCGCTTTCTGCCGTGCTATACAAAAAAATTCTCCGGTCGACTCATTCGCCGCACCGGAGCCTTGGGACATGCCAGGTTATGAAGATAAAATTATCATGGCAGCAGGTACCTTTGTACAAGGTGCTTCGATTGAACTCAGTGCCGATGGTCCTTTGCGTCCGCCTTATATTGTCTATTTGCAAGGCGGTCTAACTTTTGAGCATTCGTTAATTGCGATTCTCTCCGCTGCTCAAGAAATTTGCGATAATTAGATAAATTTAAATCAACTCACGCGCTGCCTTGCCGGTTAAATGTTCAATTTCAAGGACAATGACAACCAGCGCTTTTAATTTGCTGTTGATTTCTTTTTCACGACTTTTAATATCTACATTCGGCGAATATTTATCAGCCAAAAGTTCAAGACCTAGCCGCTTTTCTGGATCGTCATCATCTTCAATGATTTTAATTTTGCCGAAAGCTATTGCGCTTCTGAAATGCGTAGTAAAAGTATCTTGAATAACATCATCTTGAGCCACCACGCAGAAAGAAACTTTATCATTATTTTGGATTGCGTCGAGTTTGTGACCTTTAAGCGCCGCATGAAAGTAAATTTTATTGTCGGAATAAGCAAAACTCAATGGCACAGCATAAGTATAACCTTCATCGCCGTCAAGTGCCAAAATTCCATTAGTCGCCTCGTTTAAAATTTTAATCGTCTTTTCTTCTGATAGCTGCTGCTTATTGCGTCTCATTGTGCGAAACATTTTGTCACCTTTAATTAATATCCTAAATCTGCAAGCCAATTTTTAACGGCGTTGCGAATTTTTTCCGGATCATTTTGACAATCTTTTCCACTAACACCAAGACCGTCACGAATAGTGGAACCTTTGGCAATTTGCGGAATGTTTACTTCCTTGCCGGTCATATATTCGCCTGCAGAAGTGCAAAACGGAATTATTGTCTTGCCGTTAAAATCATAACTCTCAAGGAATGTATAAACAGGTGGTGGAAAATCGCTCCAGTATATCGGATAACCTAAAAAAATTACCTCGTATTTGCTCAAATCTTCAACTTTGCTGGAAAGTTCCGGTCTGGCATTTTCTTCAAGTTCTTTCTTTACGACTTCGGTGCATTCTTGATAAGATTCTGGATAAGGCTTAACGGTTTTGATTTCAAATTCATCAGCGCCAGTAATTTCAGCAACCATATCCGCCATTATATGAGTATTTCCTTTTTCAATCACACCGACTTGATAATTTTCGCCGGCACGTGAAAAGTAAGCAACTAAAATTTTACTGTTACTCTTTGTCGGTACAGGTGCCGATTGTTCAGATACTTTCGTTTCTGTCGATTTTGTCGCCTGCTGAGATGAATTATCCGTCGTCTCGCCGCAAGCTGTCAAGAACATCATTGTAATCATCGACAACAACAATGCAAATATTTTTTTCATCGCAACATCTCCTCAATGTTATTAATTTGAAGTTTCGTTTAATTATAGTATATCAAATTTATTAAATCAATTTGATTTTTAAATTTATTGCATAAGTTCTTCTTATTATGTCAATTTTTCAAATGATTAGTAGGAAGAAAAATTTTTTTGTCGAAAAATATTTAACGATAAATTTGTAATGAACAGAATAAGTATTGGAGGAAAAATTATGCAGAGTTTTGAAACGGAACTCGGCGGACGAAAATTAATCGTCGAAAATGGCAAAATGGCTAAACAAGCTAATGGTGCCGTTCTCGTTCGCTATGGCGATACAGCCGTCTTAGTTGCTGTAACTTCTTCGGCGGAACCACGAGAAGGCGTTGATTTTTTTCCGTTGACAGTCGATTATGAAGAAAAAATGTATTCTGCCGGAAAAATTCCAGGTGGATTTATAAAGCGTGAAGGTCGTCCACCGCAATCAGCAATTTTACGCAGTCGATTGATTGATAGACCAATTCGCCCATTATTTCCTGAAGGTTTTAGAAATGATGTTCAAATTATAGCTACTGTACTTTGTTTTGACCAGGATAATCCGCCGGAAGTTGCAGCAATGCTCGGTGCAAGTTGTGCACTTTGCATATCTGATATACCATTTGGCGGACCAATCGCAGGCGTCAGAGTTGGAAGAATCGACGGCGAATTTATTATAAATCCTACAGTTGAGCAAAGTGAAAAATCAGACCTTGACTTAATGGTTGCCGGTTCACGTGACGCAGTGATGATGGTTGAGGCCGGTGCTAAAGAATTGCCGGAAGAAGTCATACTTGATGCTATATTATTTGGACACGAAGAAATTAAAAAATTGGTTGCTTTTCAAGATGAAATAGCGGCTAATTGTGGTAAAGAAAAGAAAGAGTACACGCTGTTTACAGTCAATGAGGAATTGGATGCAGCAGTAAGAGAGTTTGCAACTGATAAAATTAATAGTGCTGTTCGTAATCCTGATAAGTTAGCACGTGATGAAGCCGTCAAGGCTGTCAAAGATGAAACTTTAGAACACTTTGCCGAGCAATTTCCTGAATCGGAGAAAGAAATTGGCAATATTATATATCACATCACAAAAGAAATTGTTCGCCACATGATAACTCACGAAAAGATTAGACCTGACGGACGCGGACTTGAGGAAGTTCGTCCTATTGAATGCGAAGTCGGAATTTTGCCAAGAACTCACGGCAGCGGATTATTTACACGTGGACAGACGCAGGTTTTGACAATTACAACTCTTGGTGCAATAGGTGACGAGCAAATTGTTGACGGCTTAGAACCGGAATACGCAAAACATTATATACATCATTATAACTTTCCGGGATTTAGTGTTGGCGAAGCAAGACCTTCAAGAAGTCCTGGTCGCCGCGAAATTGGTCACGGTGCATTAGCGGAACGTGCTTTGGTGCCTGTAATTCCGGCGCTTGAAGATTTTCCTTATACAATTCGACTTGTTTCTGAGGTTTTGGAAAGTAACGGTTCTAGTTCAATGGGAAGCGTTTGCGGCTCAACTCTTTCACTTATGCAGGCAGGTGTTAAAATCAAACGACCGGTCAGCGGTGTGGCAATGGGTTTAGTTAAGGACGGCGATGCTCATACGATTTTGACTGATATTCAAGGCATGGAAGATGCACTCGGCGATATGGATTTTAAAGTGGCAGGAACAACTGAAGGCGTTACAGCCATTCAAATGGATATTAAAGTGGCAGGAATTGATCGCGAAATTCTTTCCGACGCTCTTGCACAGGCTAAACGCGGTCGTGCCTTTATTCTTGGCAAAATGCTGGAGGTTATCAGCGAACCTGCGCCTGATTTGTCACCATATGCGCCGCGTGTCAAAACCATTAAAATTGAAGTTGATAAGATTCGTGAAGTTATCGGACCTGCAGGCAAAATGGTCAACAAGATTATCGAAGAAACCGGCGTTACAATCGACATTAACGATGACGGCAATATTTTTGTAACTTCGCCGAATGTCGAAGGCATTGACAAGGCTATAAAGATGATTGAAGATATCGTCCGCGAAATAAAAGTCGGTGAAATTTTTGAAGGTACCGTTACAAGAATTGCAACTTTTGGCGCATTTTTGGAACTGCTGCCAGGTCGTGAAGGTATGTGCCATATTTCGCAACTTGATACTAAGAGAGTTGAAAAGGTTGAAGATTTTGTTAATGTCGGCGATAAACTCGAAGTTAAAGTCATTGAAATTGACGAGAGAGGCAAAATTAACGTAAGTCACAGTGCCGTACTTAATCCTAATCCGTCTCAGCGTCCACCACGTTCAGGCGGTAACAGCGGTGGCGGCAATCGTTCCGGCTCAAGAGACAATAAGCGTTCTGATTCGCCGCGTAGCGAAGGTCGTCAAGGGTCAAAAGGCTTTGATTCGCTTGCAAATTTAAAAGGCTTCGGCTCTCGTACCAATTCACGTGATTCAAGAGGTGACAGAGGTCGCAGAAGATAATTTATTTATAATCACATATTAAAAACGGAGATGATAATTTAAATGGCAACGATAGACAGATTTAGAGAAATACTCAAGACCGGCAAAATAATGACTGATGATGCCGCTCTCAGGTTAGATGCTCAATTAAAGTACGATGTTTTGGCAGCGATTCATACAATGGATCAGATTGAAAATTTAATTAAAGAGATTGAAGAACGCCAAAAAAAGCGCGAAGATTTTAAGGCAAAATTACTTACAAG
>CAJOHI010000089.1 GCA_905234365.1 uncultured Selenomonadaceae bacterium
ACGACAACAAGGGAACGGCAACCTTCAGCGACGACACCTTAGCCCTTAGCGCCCAGCTTCTCGGCGATACCGGCACAGTCCTTACCGGTGCAACCGTAACAATTAGTAAAATCATCATTTATCAGTTTAAAAAATAAATTTTATTGGAGGTGCAAAAAAAAGTTGGATTAATCAACTAATTCCAACTTTTGTCTGTACTCAAAATCCAAGTAATTTTTTTGTCCTGATATATTTCACTTATTCAAAATATTTAACCCAATTTTTGAATTACTTTTGTCACTAAGCCGATTTTTTCATAAATTTTCAGTGCTTTTTTTCACTCCTGTCGGAGTCCAGTATTTTGTCCATTTCTCCATTTACAAACATTTAATTTTACAGCGATCTAATCTATCATTTGTCAACGAGGCGTATTTATACCAAATATTATAATATTTAATTTGATTTTCATTCAAATTATCAAAATTATAAAGCTCATCTTTATTTTGAAAATTCTGCAAAAATGTTTTATATTTGCCTTTCCATGGCTTAAAAACATTATCACCAATATAATGAACAACACTGACTTTATAATTTAATTGTTCGACTTTATCAAAGTACCATATTCCAAAATTGTAAGGCATATACAACAAATCTGTTATTTGAGGATACGCAAAATATTTGATATCACCTGCAAAAATCAACGAAAGAAAACCTTGATCCCCAAAGAAAGTTCTTTTAACTTTGCCTCTGGCTTGATAAATTAATTCCGCTAAATGTAAATAACTTTCAATATTATAATTTTTATTTCGCATTTTACTTAAATTTATTACGTATGAACCGGAATTAAATATGCCGCGTGCTATACCTGTCAAATATTCTTTAATCAACAAGTCATTTTTGTCGAAAACTGACAGCTTGTTATCTTCCATTTTAAACAATATAGCGGTTGCTATTAAACTTTTGCCTTCAAAATCGGCAAAATAATAATCGTCAATGTCATCTATTATTAATATGTCACCGGAATCAATATATAATATTCTGTCCATATCCAGCGGTAAATATTTATGAGCACAAAGACCGTAATAAGCTGCACCGCACCAATTACCGCCATATTTTGCAATGGCTTCATAAATTTTCACGTCTTCGACAACAATATCATGAAAATTGATATTATTATATTTGATTTTTTTAAGTTTATTGATGTATGCAATATTTTGACCATCATGAAACAGATAAAACTCAATATTTCTGTTTGAGAGATTGGCAGCAATAGATTCAAGTTGAATCGGTATAAATTTCATCAAATTGCCGTCGCAGGAAGTCATAATATTTATCGTCTTCAAATAATTACACCGACCTTAACGATTGCCATACATCTTTTCGTAATAATTTTGGTATTCGCCGCTGATAATTTTTTGCCACCAAGTCTTATTGTTAATGTACCATTCGACAGTTTTATTAATGCCGTCTTCAAATCTGGTTGCAGGTTTCCAGCCAAGTTCCGTTTCAATCTTATTCGGATCAATGGCGTAGCGTAAATCATGACCTTTTCGATCCGTTACATACTCAATCAACGATTCAGGCTTACCGAGAATGTGCAAAATTGTTTCAACGACCTCAATATTTGCGCGTTCATTGTGACCACCAACATTATAAACTTCGCCGACTTTGCCTTCACGTAAAATTAAATCAATCGCTGAACAGTGGTCTTCAACGTAAAGCCAATCACGAACATTAAGACCTTTACCATAAACCGGTAATTTTTTATCGTTAAGAGCATTGATAATCATCAGCGGAATTAATTTTTCAGGAAAATGATATGGACCGTAATTATTTGAGCAGCGTGAAATTGTTATTGGTATGCTATAGGTGCGGCCATAAGCCATAGTTAAAAGATCAGCAGAAGCTTTTGACGCTGAATATGGACTTGATGTATGCAAATTAGTATTTTCAGTAAAAAATAAATCCGGTCTGTCAAGCGGCAAATCGCCGTAAACTTCATCAGTTGATACTTGATGAAAACGCTGAATGCCGTATTTTTTGCAAGCGTCAAGTAAAACACTTGTGCCGATTATATTTGTACGCAAAAATAATTCTGGGTCTTCAATAGAACGATCAACATGACTTTCAGCAGCAAAATTTACAATAATATCCGGTTTTTCTTCGGTAAAAAGTTTGTCAACTTCTTCACGATTTGAAATATCGCCTTTAATGAATTTGAAATTTTTATTATCCTGTGCAGGTTCCAAAGTCTCAAGATTGCCGGCATAGGTCAGTTTGTCATAACAAATAACTTTATCTGAAGTACGATTTTTCAGAAGGTAATAAATAAAGTTACTGCCGATAAAGCCTGCACCGCCGGTTACAACAATATTCATATATTTCACCTCTTAACTGATGTTAAATTAATTGTCATTGTTTAAAAATTCCATACTCTTAAATCTTCGTCAAACATGAAATTTAATTCGTTGCGCTCAACACGTTCTTTGAGCAGTGGTGCGTTTTTATCTTTGTCTGACAATACTACAGGCTCAAAAGGCCATTCGATCCCGATGTCAGGATCACTCCAGAGAATGTTGCCATCATAATGCGGCGCGTAATAATTATCAGCTTTATATTGTACCTCAACATCATCAACCAGCGTCAAAAAAGCATGAGCAAATCCACGGGGTATGAAAAGCTGCTTTTTATTTTCAGCCGAAAGAATGACGCCTGTCCACTTTTTATACTGCGGTGAATTTTTACGAATGTCAACGGCAACATCAAAAATACTGCCTTTGGTGCAGCGCAAAAGTTTAGCCTGTGACATTGGGTCTGTCTGATAGTGAAGACCTCTCAAAGTGCCCTTTGTTGCTGAAAATGAATGATTGTCCTGCACAAACTCAATGTGAAGTCCTGCACCGTCAAATTTTTGTTTTGACCAGCTTTCCATAAACCAGCCGCGTTCATCTCCAAAAACTTTAGGCTCAATTAAATAAACGCCTTTCAAATTAGTTTCTGTTGCTTTCATAATTTATTACCTCCATTAAAAATTCTATATTATTAAATTGGCTCATACTGCGTGATTGAAACATTTTGTGCATTATTCAAATTTATGTTGCCGCCGTCGTCGAGAGAAATAATTGGCAGCGCTGAAAAGTCATTAGGATACATTGCGACAATGCCTTTATGTCCATTGCTAAGTGTTACTCTGGAACCAATAAGGCTATCTTTAATTCGTGTCAACAAAGGCACGCAAACGACAGGATCAAGACTTGAGTAAATTTCACGAACGAAGTAGCTGACAGCATAAAACGGCGTTCGCTTGATTTCTCCTGCTCGTTCTGAAGTTAAATTATCATAGGTATCAGCAACGGCAACGATTCTTGCATAAGGTGGAATTTTATCGCCAGTCAAAGTATTTGGAAAGCCGCTGCCATTCATCTTTTCATGATGACTCAATGCAACTTTTTGAATAGTATCATTAAAGCCGCCTTTCTTGAGTAAATCAGCACCGTCTTGACAATGCTTCTGATAAATTTTTAAGTCTTCTTCTTCAAGACTGTCCGGATCTTTGTCAAGGATTGTATCAGGGAAATTAACTTTGCCGACATCGTGAAGAAATGCCGCTGTAACAACCGTTCTGATTTCTTCCCAGCCGAAGTGCATCCATTTTGCAAGAATACCGGAAAGAATCGCCACTCTCTCTGAATGAAGCGCTAACGTTGTACTTCTATGTCCGAGCGAAAATAAATAATCTATAGTGCCACTGTTGTCTGCCATTGGTAAAATATGTGCAGCAACTTTTTGTGTCTGCTCCTTAGGAATTTGTCCATCTTTGAGACTTTCAAAAACTTCATCAGCATATTTGGAAACAACTTCAAAGTCATGTGAAAAAGCCTTATTTTTCTGAAGAACAGCGGAAGCCTGTTGATAATTCTGACTTAAATCAAAATCGTCCTTAATATAAACAACTGGTACGTCAAGTGTTTGCAATTTTGTAATATGAGCATTTGTTAAAATCGTTCCTTCAGATAATATTATAATCATATCGGAATTTGTTACCGTTCTAGCGAGCGTCATGCCTGGTTCAAGGCGCTCTATTGATATTGCTTTCAATATGAAAACCTCCTCCGCTGCTTTGAATATTTCATTTTTAATAGTATAATGCAAAATTCAGATAATTGCTATAACAAAATAAAAATTTTATTTAAATTAAAGATGTAAAAATCGTACTTTTAATAATTTTGATAACAAATGTGGGTGCATAATTTAAAATTCTTAATTAAAATTTATTTGACTTTCAAGACAGAATAAATTACAATTAAAATAACATATAATCGCTGCGTGGCGTTAATGAGAGGAGTTTAGGCAGCTTATGAGAATAAAAATTGTCTTAATTAGTCAAGGCGTATCATTCATGGGCAATTCAATTCAAAAAAATCTTGAATCGGCAGGTTACGACGTAGTTAGAGTTGATCCTGAAGTTAAACAGCTTTCTGAATACAAAGATGATACAGATATTTTTGTATTTTATCTTGGAAAATTTGTTTCGGAAATTATCTCAAGGACGTTTGTCTTGAAGAAGATAAATTTTTATTTCTTCTGGGAACACTTGACGAATTGGACGTGGTTACACAATTAGTGCCTGCTGCCGCAATAGCTGCAAAATTTGAACGTCCGTTTGATATAAAAAAATTAGTTTCGGAAGTTGGCAGATTTGCTCAAGCTGTCGGAGCGCGAGATATGAAAAAAAGTATCCTGCTCGTTGATGATGATCCAACTTTTTTGAAAATGGTCAAAGGCTGGCTTGACGAAGAATATCGAGTTACGATTGTAACAAGCGGAACACAAGCATTGATGTATATTGCCGACAATAAGCCGGATTTAATTCTGCTTGATTATGAAATGCCTGTGACGAGCGGTCCACAAGTTCTGGAAATGATTCGCAGTGAAACAAAAGTTGATAGAATACCTGTAATTTTTCTGACCGGTAAAGGAGATCGAGAAAGTGTGCTGAAAGTTTTGTCGCTTAAACCGGAAGGCTATTTGCTTAAATCACTCAATAGAGATCAAATTTTGAAATCCATTTACGAATTTTTCGAGAAGAAACACGTTGAAGAATTAAATGATAAAGCCAATATGTTGTAAATCTGATTTATAATCGCGAATAACCAGTCCTTTTAAATAACTTTAAAACATAACTTGACAAAATAAAAAAAATTTGCTATTATTTCTGTCAACGGAGAGGTGTCCGAGTGGTTTAAGGAGCTGGTCTTGAAAACCAGTGATGTCGAAAGGCACCGTGGGTTCGAATCCCACCTTCTCCGCCATTTTTGTATTTAGGAATGATATTATGGCAATTTCCAGCGCTATAGTTAAAACAAAATCCGAATCTAATGAAACGGTTTTAAAGCGGCTTAATGAAATTTCAAGTGTCAGTATTGAAACAATTACACCTCAAGGTGATATAATAATAATCATTGAAGCTGATAACCTTGATAATTTACATAAAACTTGTGTTGAGGTAGAAAAGCTGGACGGCGTTTTGGGTGTTTATCCTTGTTACGTTACGACTGAAGATGAGACATAAAAAAGAGATTGTATATCAACGAACGACGAAGATATACAATCTTTTTTGTTGCTCAATATTAAATTTTATGTTGACTTGGCAAGTCTCACAGCACAAACTTTATATTCAGGTTGTTTTGAGCCAGGATCAAACGCATCAAGAAGGACAAAATTTATCATTCGTTCCATTACTTGATCGTGGAAAGGCACATAGACAAGACCAGGTTTAGGTTGACCGCGTCCATTAATTTTAGCTTTTAATTTACAAGTTGCTCTGCGCGAAGTGACATCAACTAAATCGCCGTCATTAATTCCAAGTCGAGCGGCATCATCTGGATGGACTTCAACATACATTTCAGGTACAGCGGTTTTCAATTCCGGTACATTAAAAGTCATTGTGCCGGTGTGCCAATGCTCAAGTATTCGACCTGTTGTCAAGAAAAATGGATATTCCGTATCCGGCATTTCTTGAGCGTCTTGCTGTGGACGAGCATAAATAACAGCGCGATTATTTTTCCTTGCGTAGAATTTAATTCCTTCACCTTGTTTAACATATGGATCGTAGCCTTCCGCATAACGAATATAAGTTTCAGGCGAATTATCATCAGGAACAGGCCACGTAAAGCCATGACCTTCTCTAAGGCGCTTGTAAGATGCCATTTGCATATCTGTGCCTTCTTGACATTTTTGATATTCTGCCCAAACTTCTTCCGGCGTATTAAATGGAACTAAGTGTTCAAAACCCATACGCTTTGCAAAATCAATGATCGTTTCAAGGTCTGATCTTGCTTCACCAGGCGGCTTAACGGCTTGCGCTAAATGTTGAGTGCGTCGTTCACCATTGCCATAAATGCCTTCCTTTTCCATCCAAAGTGCAGCAGGTAATACAACATCAGCAAGTTCTGAAGTTCGAGTTGGGTGATAAGTTTCAGAAACTACCATGAAGGTTTTTTCCATGCCTGGACGATAATAGTTTAGATTAGGCAGCGATTGACCCGGATTAGTTGTCATTACCCATAAACATTTAAGATCACCGGTAACGGCTGCCTTAAACATCTCCAGCGTATGATAACCTGGTTTACTTGGCATAGTTCCCTTTGGAATGCCCCAAATCTCCTCAAGCTCATTGCGGTGCTTTTCGTTTGCTACAAATCTATGAGCAGGCAAAATGTGAGAAAGTCCGCCTGTTTCACGAACGCTGCCGCAAGCACTTGGCTGACCGGTAAGTGAGAATGGCGTATTTCCAGGACGACATATTTTGCCTGTTAAAAGGTGCAGATTATGAACAAGGTTATTGACCCAAACGCCGCGTGTGCGCTGATTGAGACCCATACACCAAAGCGACATAGTATTGCGATTCTTATCAGCAAAGAGACGAGCAACCTCGCGAATAGTTTCAGCAGCTATTCCGGTCGACTCTGCCACAAGTTCCGGACGATAATCCTGCAGAAAAGTTTTATACTCGTCATAAGTTATGCTGTCGCTTGCACCTTTCATAAATTCAGTATGCTCAGATATAAATTGTTCGTCAGTTAAACCTTCCTCAACGATAACCTGCGCCATAGCGTTCATTAATGCTAAATCTCGACTTGGTGTAAACGGCAAATGATAATCAGCAATATCTACTGTACGTGTCTTACGAGGATCAGCGACAATAATTTTAACTTTCGGTTCAGAATTTTTGCGATCAACCAATCTTGAGAATAATACAGGATGCGCCTCAGCCATATTGGAACCAATAATAAAGAACGTATCCGCCGCTTCAATGTCCGCATATGCTCCCATAGGTTCATCAGCGCCGAAAGTCGTAACATATCCTGCAACGGCACTTGCCATACATGTACGCGGATTTCCGTCGATATTGTTTGTGCCGATACCTGCACGCATGATCTTTTGCATTGTGTAAGTTTCTTCGGCAAATGTTTGACCTGAACCGTAAAATCCAACAGAATCCGGTCCGTATTGTTCGATTGCCTCTTTAAACTTACTGACGACTAAATTCATGGCCTCGTCCCAACTTGCTTCAACGAATTGACCATCTTTTTTAATTAATGGGTGTAATACGCGATCTTTAGTATCAATAATTTTTGGTAGCAGAATGCCTTTAACACACAAGCGACCTCTATTAACGGCACAATCCGGATCGCCTTTTACTGCTACAATCTTATTGCCTTTGACGCCTGCAAGTACTCCACAGCCGGTTCCACAGTAGCGACAAACACCTTTAACCCATTTGTCAGCTTCTTTTGCTTCAACCGGACCTTGTTGAGTGTCACGTTTAGGAGAACAGCCGGCAGTCAACATTGCAGCAGAAGCAGCGATTGCCTTTAAAAAATCACGTCTTGAAAATTTGAGTTCCATTAAAATCCCTCCTTAGAGCGAACTCATAGCGTCAAGATGACAAGTATAGCAACGGTTACGACTCGGCAAAGATTTATTAGCCATATCATTATGTACAAGACCGGTATGGCAAGTTACACAATTCATGCCATTTTCAAAATGTTTTGCCGTATGCGGATTTTTTCTTGCAACAGCGATTTCTGCTTCTTTAATCTTGTCTTGGTGACAAACATAACAGTTGACATCGTTGGTATTTTCAATTTTGATTGGATCCGGAACATTTCCGCTGATGTGAATGAGTAATTCCTTTGTGCCCTTCCATTTACTTTCAACCGTACCGGAAAGACCAGGTTTTTCATGACAGTCAGCGCATTCAACGACTTTATGATTTGAAGTCTGCCAGGTTTGATACATTGGATCCATTTCATGACAAGTTGTACCGCAGAATGACGTTTGATTTGTATACTCAATCACTCCGGCAGTGAAACCCAAAAAGCCTATTCCAATAATTCCGGCAAGAGCAACATGTTTTAAAGTGATTGTTTTATCCAATAAACCCATTTTTATCCCTCCTTATTTTTTTGAAATCCTTTTAAGCTGTAAGTTATTGCGTCTTTATGACAAATATCAATACAATCACCACAATTTGTACATAAACAGGCATCTTCAAAATTGCTAAGTCCAGGAGAAGTTCCCATAGAACAAATTTTTTCGCATTTTTTACAGTGAACGCATTTATTTTTGTCTATAGTTAAAACTAAGCGGCGATTATAGCCTAAAAATCCGTAAATTGCACCAAGTGGACAAAGTGTACGACACCATATCTTTTGTCCGTAAATTATCGCAGCAATAATAATTATTCCTAAAAATATAATTTCAATTCCAATACCGAATAATAACATTCGCATAAAGGCGAAAATTGGCGAAATAGTATTAAACACCGGAACTGCCAAAATTAATGAAAGCAATAATACAATACCCAAAGATACAAATGGCAGTGTTCGACTTTTTAAGATTTTTTTTCGTTTAATAGGAATGAGTTCAAGCAAAAAATTAAGCGGACAAATGTAGCTGCAAAAGATTCTTCCAAATACTACAGCTACCAATACCAGAGGTATCATTGAAATAATTAAAGGAAGCCACAATGATTTGCTTGCAAGTGTTATTTCTAATGCTGTCAGCGGATCCGTAAGCGCGAAGCCTGCCAAGTCAGCGGAAATGTAAGTGCCGTACCAAAGAAGGTCAGTAAACCAAATCGGCAGAAGTAAAATTATTAAAGCGGTAATTTGTATAATTCGGCGTTTTAATTTCATCGTAATTCTCATTGACATTGCTCCTTTTGTGAATCGTCTTTCAATTATGAATTACGAATTAATCGTCTCGCGGCTTAACATGAATTGCCTTTGGACTCGCAATGCAAACATGCTCACACATTCCGCAGCCAGTGCAGTATTCTTTGTTTATCGTTGGATATTTGTATTTTTCAAGCCAAATCGCCTTGTTGTATTGAGGACAACTCGTATGACAAACGCGGCAGTCTTCATCTTTTCTAGCTAAACAAAGATCATAATCAATTTCAGCTAATCCCATACGAACTTCATCTTTTTGAATAGGCTTTAATGCACCTGTTGTACATACTTTTGTACATTTCATACAAAGTTTACAAGGTCTTTCAGTCGGTACAATATATGGCGTACCTATTGCAAGACCTTTTTCGCCATGTGCAATTTTAATACAATTAACCGGACAAACTTCAGCACATTTTCCACAGCGAGCACAAGTTGCTAAAAATATTTCTTCTTGTTCGGCTCCCGGTGGTCGCAATAATTTTTCGGCTTCACCTTTTTTAAATCCTAATAAACTTCCTAATATCCCTCCTCCAAATAACATTTGAATAAAAATCCTCCTTTCCATAAGATACCTCCAAATAAGTTATTATCAAAATTATGATTAAAATCACTATTTTTAATAAAAATTTCGCAAAAAAATTAATAACAATCCTTCAAAATAAAACTTAATGAAATTATAACAAAAAAGAATGATATTGTATATGACAAATATCACTCTTTTTAAAATAAGTTTGTGTAAGCTATAAAAACTTTGACAAATAAAAAAGCAGAAGAAGTCCAAATTTTCTTCCGCTCTTAGTTTGTGATTATTTCTTCGTTGATTGACTGTACGTTAGTTTCGCAATTTGATTGTCATGATTTACATTTTCAGCGTAGTCAAAGTGATAGTCAACTGCAATTTCTGTCTTAATATCCAAAATTGAATCCAATTTCGAATTGAAGTTATCGTCTTCAAAGAGTTCAGCGTAACTTCTTTCGGTCTCGATGTTAAGCGTTTTATCAACAGCGTTCAGCAATGTGATTGAGCCTTTACCGACAGTTAAAATGACATCATTTCCGACGGTTGACTGAGTATAAGTGCTGCCGGTAATTTTTATTTTATCTGTTGACTTATAATCCGTGATAGTGTCTTTACCGTCGCCGTTGTTGTAAATGTAGACATTCTTGCCTTTGCCACCCGTTAAGATATCTTTGCCTTTGCCACCGATAATGGTATCAGCTCCGTTACCGCCGTCAATAAGATCAGCGCCATTGTCGCCACTCAAGTAATCAGCACCAGCATAACCGTAAATAGTATCTGCACCGGCATTTCCGAAAATTGATTCACTGTCAGAGGAACCATTTAAAATGTCCTTTGAATTTGAACCATTAATCATTAAGGAAGTTTTATCA
>CAJOHI010000090.1:0-5535 GCA_905234365.1 uncultured Selenomonadaceae bacterium
TGCGTCGAAACGGCAGTGCCTGGCAAATGGGGTTATCGTTGCACCGGCATGAGTTATATCAACTTCCCAAGAGTTCTGCTTTGTGCAATGAATAATGGCGTTGATATGACCAGCGGCAAGCGTTTTACTAAAGGTTACGGCTATTTCAAGGATATGACCAGCTATGAGCAGTTAATGGACGCTTGGGATAAAACTGTCCGTGAGATGACTAAGTATAGCGCAATCGTTGAAAATGCCATTGATAAAGCCTCTGAACGTGATGTGCCGGATATTCTCTGCTCAACTTTGACTGATGACTGCATTGCACGCGGCAAGACAATCAAAGAAGGCGGAGCAGTTTACGACTTCATCAGCGGCTTGCAAGTCGGTATTGCCGATATGGCTGATTCACTTGCGGCTATCAAAAAGTTGGTCTTTGAGGAGAAAAAAATAACGCCTCAACAACTTTGGGACGCTCTACTTGATAACTTTGAATCGCCGGAGAATCAAAAAATCCAAGATATGCTCATCAATGACGCTCCGAAGTATGGCAACGATAACGATTATGTTGATGAATTGGTTGTCGAGGCTTATGATTCCTATCTCGACGAAATCAAAAAATATCCGAATACACGCTATCAACGCGGACCTATCGGCGGCATTCGCTATGGCGGCACTTCTTCAATCTCGGCAAACGTTGGTCAAGGTATGGCAACGATGGCAACTCCGAACGGCAGAAAGTCGCATGAACCACTCGCTGAAGGCTGCTCACCTGCTCACAATGCCGACAAGAATGGTCCGACTGCTGTGTTTAAATCAGTTTCAAAATTGCCAACTGAAAAAATCACCGGCGGAGTGCTGCTCAATCAGAAAATGACGCCGCAAGTGCTCTCGAAAGAAGAAAACAAACAAAAACTGATTATGCTGATCCGCACCTTCTTCAATCGTCTGCACGGCTATCACGTTCAATATAATATCGTGTCGAAGGAAACCCTGCTTGATGCACAACTTCACCCGGAAAATCACAAGGATTTGATTGTCAGAGTTGCCGGTTACAGCGCATTCTTCAACGCTCTCAGCAGGGCAACACAGGACGACATCATTGGCAGAACCGAGCAAACACTTTAAAATCAATGCCTCAAATTTAGAATAATGACACCTGCTATAATCAAAATAATTCCTACAATCATTTGAGCTGACAAAGTTTCTTTCCATAAAATTACTGCCAAAATTGCTGTTAGTGCAGTTCCTAAACCAGCCCATATTGCATAAGCAATACCAAGAGGTAACATAGTTAAAGTTTTTGAAAATACATAAAAACAACTTCCCATTCCAACTGCAAAGGCGATACTTGGAAATAATTTTGAAAAACCTTCTGACAATTTCATCATTTGAGTAGAAAATACTTCTAATAATATCGACAGAATTAATAATGAATAACCTTTTAACAAAAAATCCCGCCTAAAAATTAATTTTTAAATAAGTTCTATAATAAAAATAATATTCCTGCAAATAATTACAAGGAGTGATTAGCATGAAACTTATTATTGACGACGCTCACATTGAGCAGATTAAAAAAATTTACAAGTCCTATCCGGTTGACGGCGTGACAACAAATCCGACAATTTTGGCGCAAAGTGGTCGTCCACCTTACGAGGTTTTGAAGGAAATCCGTGAATTTATCGGTGCTGATGCTGAACTTCATGTTCAAGTTGTCGCAAAGACGGCAGACGGTATGGTTGAGGACGCTCATCGCATTCAACAGGAACTTGGCAAGAACACTTTCGTTAAAATTCCGTCGATTGAAGAAGGCTTCGAGGCAATGCGTAAACTCAAGGCTGAAGGAGCAAATATTACAGCAACGGCGATTTATACACCAATGCAAGCATTTTTGGCGGCAAAAGCCGGTGCTTCATACGCTGCGCCTTACATTAATCGTATCGACAATATGGGTTATGACGGCGTTTCAATCGCACAGCATATTCACGACATTTTCCGCAACAACAATCTCAATGCAAATGTTTTGGCGGCAAGTTTTAAAAATTCGCAACAACTTCTTGAGCTTGCAGAATATGGAATCGGAGCAGCGACGGCATCACCTGATGTAATTTTTTCACTGGTAAAGAATGAAGCAATCACTTCTGCGATTGATACTTTTATTAAGGATTTTGAAAAACTTGTCGGCGAAGGCAAAACCATGAAAGACTGCTGATAAAGATTTAATATTAATGCAACGATGACTCAGTAGAAGAAGGCAAATTATGAGAATTATTACAGGAAAAGCTAAAGGCTTAAAATTAAAATCACCTAAAGGCATGGCAACACGCCCGACTTCAGACAGAATCAAAGAATCACTGTTTAGTATTTTGAACGGTATGATTGATTTTAACGGTAAAAAAATTCTTGACTTATTCGCCGGAACCGGTGCGCTCGCTCTTGAGGCTTTGTCTCGCGGCGGCGCTCATGCTGTTTTCATTGATTCTGATACGGTTAAGATCATCAGTGAAAATGTAAACAACGCCAAATTCGTCAATGAATCAGAAATAATTCGCAGCGACGTATTTAAAGCCTTGAATAAATTTGCAAACAGTCAGCGACAATTCGATATAATTTTCTGCGATCCGCCTTATAATAAAGGATTGTGGCAGCGTGTATTGACGGAAGTTGACAATTTAAATCTTTTAACGGCTGACGGTCTGTTAATTATCGAACATGGTGCTGATGAAGTCAATGAAATTAAACTTTGCAATATTGAACCGCTTCGACAAATAAAATATGGTCATACTACAGCGATTGAAATTTATGCAACAAAAAACGCCGGCGTAACCGACGCTTAAAAAATTTTAATCAATCAAGTTTTTAAATTTTAACTTTAAAATGCGGCGCACAGATTCGTTAATGCGTTCTTCACTAATGTCACCATTTTTAACTGCTTCGAGAAGTCCTTCATATACCTCTTGCTCATGCTGATAATCATGACATACAAGTAAAATATCAGCACCTGCTTTAACTGCATTTACTCCAACATCAGTAAATTCGTTATGATTAGCGACCGCGCCCATTTCCAAATCATCAGTTATAATTACGCCTTTATATGCAAGCTCTTTTCTAAGCAAATTTGTCATAACTTCATAAGATAGCGTTGCAGAATTTTTTTCATCAATCGCTGGATATTTCAAATGCGAAACCATAATCATAAAATTATCAGGCGAATGTGAGGAAATTACCGATTTAAACGGCAAAATGTCTTCATTATCCAATGTTTGACGCGAAACCTCTATTGAAGATATTTCTTGATGAGGATCATTTACACGCTTTCCAATGCCTGGAAAATGCTTTAAACAATAAATTAATTTTTGTTCTTCGTATCCGGAAGCGGCACTATTTACGAAGTCGGCTACTACTTCCGCATTGTTACTAAATGACCTTGTATCAGGCGATCCAACATCAGCAACAGGTGCAAAATTTACATTTGCGCCTATTTTTTTTAACTTTTCCGCAATTCTTACCGCCCAAATTTTTGCTGATTCCAGTTCACCGCCGTTGCCTATTTCTTCTTGAGATGGCGCTACTTCATTATCTATCTGTCTTAAACGCGATACTCGACCGCCTTCCTCATCAATAGCGATAAACAAAGGAACTTTTTCATCAGATTTATTTTGCAAATCTGAAACGAAGTTCGTTACTTGTTCTTTACTTTCTATATTCCTTGTAAATAAAATTACTCCGCCGAAGTGATATTGATGTAAAGAATAAAGTATATCATCATTAATTTCATAACCGTAAATGCCTACAGTCATCATTTGACCAATTTTTTCAGTAATAGTCATATTTTTTAGTGTAGTTTCAATCGGGTCCTTTGCCAAATTATTTTCATTAACTTCGCTTTCTCCTGTAGTTTTAGAACAGCCAAAAAACATGACTGTAATTAATATTAATCCTATCAGATAAAATAATTTTCTTTTCATTTTAACGCTCCAATTTTATAACTCCTGGCTCCCAAACTTTCCACTCGTTTTTGCCGTTATAAATTAAAATTGCCGGCAATTCAACAAAATATTTGGTATATTTTCCATTTTCGTAATTTGAGGCAAAAGTTTCCTTCATACCTGCTCGGCCATGCAAATCTTCATCATAATGAATCATTGGATTCGGCACTACAGCATATTTGTCGCTGCTTTCAATTTGCCATCCCCAAAATCTGCTGTCCGAAACACCACTTACAGGTGCAAATTTCATATTACCTACATAAGCAAGAACTTTGAGATTGTTTTCCGAAACAAAATTTTCACAGGCTCTTAATTGTCCTGGTACTGCCATACTTGCGGCTATAAGATTATAATTTTCCAAAAAATCATCCCAAGGACGAGAAGTTTTATTTACTGCCGGTGCTGTCGGCGGTTTTTCTTTTTCAACCGGAATTTCAACCGGTTTTTTTTCAGGCACTTTTTCAATTTTTTTATCTTCAGTTTTTTCAATAGAGGCAGAAGCATTTTCTAAACCCGATACTCTCTTTGCTAAATTTTTCATATCCGCTGAGAGCTTATCGAGAATTTCTCTATCCTGCCTTTGCGTCGACCAAATGTATGATAATGCGATCAATAAAATTATGCTCAACACAACGCCTAAAAATACAAATACATCAGACAAAAATGGCGGCAATATGCTTGCCGAAGTTTCTTCCATATTATCCTCTCCTCTGTCAAATATCATCAAAATTAAAATGAAAAATTTATTTAATTGTTAATTTTACACGAAAAAAAAAATTATAGCAATAAATATGTTAAGGTTTTTTAACAGATAAAAAAAAGCCACTCGTCGAAAAAATCAAGAGTGCCTACAATACAAGTAGTTTGACGCCTTCCAATAGTTAAAATTGGAAGATTTTAATTATCAGTGGCTTGCGTCGGAATATTATCACTTCGATACACTATTTCCGTAGATATATTTTATAGCATATTGACATACTCCAAATAGCTAAAGCTAGGGGATTCTGCTATCAACGATACTTGCTTGGAAAACCAAGTCTTATTGTATCTTCCTGCATGGGTCGATGTCCCAACCCAAATTTTTAGTCTATCTGTCTGACACTAGAGTGCCGATTTTACCCTTTACTTTGCTCCTCTTTCTTGGCGTTGTGGTGGTCAGCAGGGGTTCTTTAGTTAGTCGAAGCCATTTGTCTTGCAATTTTTTTGCGCCTTACATCTCCAGCATTAAAATGCGAGGTCTTAAGACGCGAAACGATAAGTTGATTAAATTCCAAATTCCAAATCTTCCATGTCTTCTGGATGATCCTTAATGTGTTGCTGGTATTTGTGATATTCATTTTCAAAATTCTTTTCTTCGACAAGTGCCATTTGAACAGCAAGAAGTGCCACCGAACAAATTCTGGCAATTTCATGAGAATCGAAAGTTTCTGTAAGCCTTATTACCGCCTGAGCTTCTTCCTCAAGCATGTCATGAGAATCCGTGTTGAAACGATTTATCAACAAAAGATCAAACATTTGCTGCTCAAGTGCTGACCAACCAAGACTGATTCCGGCGTTGCTGCGTGGT
>CAJOHI010000090.1:5541-12128 GCA_905234365.1 uncultured Selenomonadaceae bacterium
CGGGATATAAACTTCTTCTTCGTCTTCAAATCTACGTCTGTCTTTTAACATAAATTACCTGCTACTACTTAAAACATCGTCACAATTCCTTGACGTTCCATTAATATCTAACGAGAAATATAAAATAATGTAATTAGACATTTAACATCAACAAGCATTCGCTGTATTGACAATTTGTTTTTTATTTTGGCAGAGTAAGCAGCAGTTTTTTCACCTCTCTTTATCACATATTTTGTTTTAAACACCTCTGCACATGCTTAATAGATTTTCTTTTTCGCGACATTTAAAAAAATAAGCTAATAATTATTGTAACATTTATTTAACAAAAGTGTCAATCTAATTTATATGAGATTTATCCGTATTTTAAGCCATAGCTTTTTGAATGACTTGTTCATAAGCCGTATCATAATCAATCGCTTCAGCTTGATAAAATAATCCAATAGGAAATTTATCTGCAACTTTTTTATCATCAGGCAATTTGTCCCAAACATTTTTCATGACAGCATTATCTTTCATCCAAGCCATCATTTTAGCCGGATCTCCAATTTTGTTGCGGCGGCCGTAAGCAGTTGGACACTGTACAAGCGCCTCAATAAAACTGAAACCTTTATTATTAAAACCGCCGTTAATCATTTTTACTAAATGTTGGACATGAAAAGCCGTTGAACGAGCGACATAAGTTGCGCCGGCAGCCTCAGCAAGATGACAAGCATCACCGTAAGGCGCAGTTGTTGCCTTTTTACCAAGCGGCGTCATAGGTGAAGCCTGACCGCCTGTCATTCCATAAATATTGTTATTGAATAAAATTACAGTCAAATCGACATTTCGGCGACAACCGTGAATAAAATGATTGCCACCTATTGCTGTACAATCACCATCGCCAGTAATTACGACAACATTGAGTTCAGGTCTTGCAAGTTTAATGCCAGTAGCAAACGGAATAGCACGACCGTGAGCAGTATGAAGAGTATCAAAATCCATATAGCCAGATGCTCTTGACGAACAACCTATACCGCTGACTATAATGGTGTTATCTTGATTCCAACCGTCTTTTGCTTCAATCGCCTGAACAATCGCTTTCATTGCAATTCCATTTCCGCAGCCTGGACACCATAAATGTGGCAGTCTATTTTGTCTGAAAAATTTTTCGTAAGTTCTATCTTCCATTTTAAAAATTACCTCTTCCAAAATATTTTTAACAAATATCACTCAAATAATGACTAACTATACTGAAATTGATATCAATTTTACAATTAAATTTATTATAACATTTTTAAGATTTTATGCAAGTGCTTTTGAAATTAGGATTTGTCTAATATCTTAAAATGTTGAAAATAGATAGAAAAAAGTATGGAAATAATAAAATTATTATGGTAAAATGAGTTTGTCCTATGAATTATTTGTGCAATGAAACTATTTTATAGGATTATGTAATTTTTTTAAAAGTTGTAAGCTATTGTTATTTATTCATTGGAGGCAAAATTTTTGGAAACAGAAAATCAAAATAAAAATTCGTCAATCCTTGAAAAAGAACGTCGAATAATACTTTCATCTAAGATGTATAAAATTGCCGTTACTTCTCTAGGATTAGGTACAATACTTTTTATTAGTGCTTGCGGATATTCAATTTACAGCGCATTGAATTATCATAACAATCAAGTTGAAATAAACGAAATGCAGCAATCAACAGAATTGCAACAAGAGCAGTTATTAACGCTCTCAAAAAAGGCAGCTAATTTATCTGAGGAACTGCAAAATTTGACGCAAATGGAAACTGAATTACGAATCCAAGCCGGTGTTAAACCGCCTAAAGATGTTGAAGAAAAGAAGGCAGCAGCAGAAGCAGCAATAATAGAAGCGGCACAAAATCAGATTGAAAATACTGCTGAACCACAAGAAAACGATTTAACGACTGAGACATCTGCTGAAAATGCGGAAGAAAATCAATCTAATGGACAAGGCGGACCAATAGAAAATTTAAATTTTAAAGATGTTGAGGAAGCATTATCAATTCTTGAAAACAATCTCAAAACTCGCCGTGAAAGTCTCGAAGAATTGCAGACAACTTTAAAAACTCAACGCGAACAGATGGCGATGATGGTTACAATTCAATCTGCTGCTCAAGCCGGATTTAATCCTGCGGCAGCAATTTCGGCAAACGGTCCGATGTCAACCAATGCGGCAGCTTTCGGCACTTCGACTGTCGGCTCAAATGTACCTTCGATTTGGCCAACTACGGGTGTCGTAACTTCGCCTTATGGACTTCGTTGGGGCGGCAGTGATTTTCATCCTGGAATTGACATTGCAAATGATTTAGGTACGCCTATTGTTGCGACGGCTGACGGTATTGTTGAATACGCCGGCTGGAATAGCGGCGGATATGGTAACATGGTTGATATCAATCACGGCAATGGAATTATGACGCGATACGGTCACGCAAGTCAAGTGGTTGTTTCCGCTGGTCAACACGTTGTACGCGGTCAAGTTATTGCGCTTATGGGTTCAACTGGATTCAGTACAGGTCCACATGTCCATTATGAAGTTCATGTCAATGGTCAGAGAGTCAATCCAATCAGTTATTTATAATCAATATATTAAAGTATTAGACAGGCGTTTAATAATGATAAATTTTTTAGGAGGATTTTTCGTGAAAAAATTTGTTAAAATGATTCAAAGAATTTATAATGAACGTTCATCTATTTTGTTAAGTAGACTCATGAAAGAAAAAACTTCTGTTGTGCTTTTTTCTGTTTCTCTTTCCGAGAACATTATAGGAGTTGCTAAAAATCTTAAAAATCAAGGTTTAAATATCAAGTATATTATTACTGCTACCCCCCCCCCATCAAGAGCCTTTGGAATTAGAATTTAGCTTGTGTTCATTAAAAGAATTAGATAATATTCAGCCTAAGCCAGAATATGTTTTTGTTACATCTATGACAGATTTCAATTTTGTAAAAAAATTTATGAATGAATGTAAAGTAATTTCGCCTTCATTGATTAGGGGAAAAAGTTCTGATGAAGTCTATGATATATTTATGAATCATATTTCTGAGCTTCAAGAAGTTTATGAATCTTTAGTAGATGAAGAATCTAGAAGAACTTTTCGAGGTTATTGGATAGGTTGTATCTCGGGTCAACTTAATGAAATAGTTTATGCCAGCACGCCTCAATACATTTGTCCTGGTTTTATTCCAAAAAGTGGTGATGTTGTTATAGATTGTGGAGCTTTTGATGGTGGTACGTCTGTTCGTTTCGTAAATATGGGATGTAAAGTTTATGGTTTTGAAATAAATGAAACTAATTTTAAAATTGCAAATAAACTTGCCAAAGAAAGAAATTTTGTCGTAGAAAATTTAGGGCTTGGTTCTTGTAAATATGAAACGGGATATACTGATGGTAGTCTTGCTAGTCATCTAGATATTAATTCTCCGAAAAGAATAAAAATCACCACTTTAGATTCTTATGTTGGTGAAAATGAAATATCACACGTTGACTTTATAAAAATGGACGTGGAAGGTGCTGAACTTGATATTTTAAAAGGATCTGCGATAACCATTTCTCGTTTTAAACCAATTCTTGCGATTAGTGCTTATCATAAACTAGATGATTTTTGGACATTAATGAATTTTATAAAATCTGTTCGTTCAGATTATGAATTTGCAATTAGACAATATGCAAGTAAAAGAGAGGACAGTGATTTTCCAAAATATCTTGAGGATTTATTTATTAAATATGGTCTTGATCCGGAATTACCAGGATATGAAGAATGTGTCTTATTTGCTCGTTAATTTTGTAATATAACAAATCTAAAAATTTACAAATTTGGAGGTGATAATTTTGAATGAAAATGAGATGAAAAATTGGCTCAAGCCTATTCATAATTCCGTTGAAAAACTCGTGCCTACTAATCGCTCGTTGATTGATTTTGTCAACGAAAAGGCAACTGGCACTGGTATTAAGCGTTCACTTTACAAAGTCAAATTTATTGACAAATCCGAAAGAAGCACTTACACTTGCATAAGCATGACAATAAATGAACTCAAGAAAAAGTTAAAAGAACGCAAAGTCAGCGAAGAAGATACTAATATGATTGTAGAAAAGGCTGAAGAAATTTTAGGCGAAGCTAAAGAGCAGGTTGAGCGAGTTTATGGAGAAGTGCGTCGTTATGTCGTTACTGCAGAACTTAGAACTGGTTGTGTCCAACATCACTTCAAAAAAATACCTTCAATGAGTGATAATCAAAATGCTGCAATTTCCAAAGAAATTTTTTCAATGGCTATGGATTATGTAAATAAAAGTGATAAGCACAGTATAGATGACATTGAAGAAGAATTTGCAAAGATAAACAAAATTGCCGTTAATCTTTTTAACATAGCTGCAGCGACAAACAGTAAAGAAAGTGACCAGAGGAAAAAAGTTGTAAAAACTAATAATAATGTCTCAAAGTCACATAGTCCATTCAGTTTGCTGGAAGATTTATGGTAAATTTTGGAGTTGATAACTTTTGAAACATTTGATAACGGCTTTGTATGCTGACGAGAATGGTGAAATTTTTGATGCACCTGGAATCGCTGGAGTTGGACGAATTGGCAGAGATATAATAAAATTGCAATCGACAGATTTGATTAAATTACCTGAAAGTGCAGATTTAATGTTTTTACCGAATCGTCAAGCTGTTGGTTTAAATAAAAGTGGAAAGTTACAGGCAATTAAGGGACAAGCTGTTTCCGCAATTTTGCCTGCTGGCTACACTCGTACACATTTACCGGCATTTGAGTTTAAATCTAATTTTCAACCATTGCCGCTTTACGGTTATACTGCTGTTGTCCTCTATCGTGATGAATTGTACACTACGGCAATTTACACTGATGAGAATCACAAATGGGATCCGATTCACTACAACACTCGTGATTTAAAAAAATTAGTCAATCGAACTAAAAAAGAATTGCCAAATAATAGAATTGTTGAGCAAGTCGCTAATTGTTCATTAAAGTGGCATTGCTGCACTGCACAAAATTTATTTTATCGCCGTTGGGAAGCAGGTATTCCGACTTCTCCAACTTGTAACGCTCAATGTTTAGGCTGTATTTCGCTGCAATCGGCAGAATGTTGTCCTAGTCCTCAAAGTCGAATTAATTTTAAACCGGCCGTTGAAGAAATTGCTGATGTTGGTGTATATCATTTAACCACAGCACCAGAAGCAATTATAAGTTTTGGTCAAGGCTGTGAAGGTGAACCATGTTTGGCGGCAGATAATATAGCGGCAGCGATTAAGTTAATTCGTTCAAAGACAAATCGCGGACAAATTAACATGAACTCAAACGCCGGATTTACTGAAGGTGTTAAAAAGATCGTTGATGCCGGCTTAGATTCAATTCGCGTTTCAATAATCAGCGCAAGAGATGAAAGTTACAATGCCTATTACAAAGCAAATTATCATCTCGAAAACGTTAAAGAGTCTATTAAATACGCACTCAATAAAAATGTTTATGTGTCATTGAATATGTTGTATTTTCCAGGCTTTAACGACCGCAATGAAGAATTAGATTCTTGGATTAAATTTTTTGAAGAGTTGCCTGTCCAGATGATTCAAGTTAGAAATTTAAATATTGATCCTGATATATTTCTTGACAAAATGCCGAAACCTTTAAGTAATTTTATAGGTACTAAGAAATTTTTACAAACACTGAAGGCTGAATTTGATAACCTGCAAATTGGGAGTTTTAGTCATTATATAAATTTGAAAGAGAAGTGATTATTTGTGTCAGTAAGTATTTTGATTCTCGGTGATGATCCGAATCAGATAAACGTAAGTGTTCTATCAATTCGCCTTCATTGTAAAGAAAGCGAATATGAGATTTTTATTGCAACAAAAAATATACAAAATTTAAATACTCAATTTCTTAATGAACGAAACGACTGCAAATTAATCAATATAAATCCTGAAGATATTACATCAGCTTACTTGAAATTCATTCAAGATTCTTCAGGCAAAATAATTTTATTTCTCTATGCAGGTACATTTATTGCATATAATTCATTATTAATGATGTATCAACTACTTAGTGTCAATGAAAAAATTGGCGCAGTTGGACCGCAAATGAACCACATAATCTACAACAACATGAACAATCAATTAAATAACGGGGGGGGGGGGTTTTTTAAAAGGGCGGCGCGTCAATGCCGGACGGAAAAAACTCCTGATTTCTTTCACGAAACAAGGTGAAAAACGATGAACCCGAAAAAAATTATACTCTGTCCGAATCCCAGCCGGGATTACGGCATGAGGGCCACCCATGAGGCCGACGCAATCCTGCAAGAGATGGGCTTCCATACGGTCGTCTGTTCGCCCTTCCGGGAGGTCAGGCCGAACCTCTTCGCCGACTATCAGGTAAAGCCGCTCCTACAGGAAATCCAGAACGCGTCGCTGTTGATTACCTTCGGCGGGGACGGCACCATCTTACACCTCGCCAAACTCGCCGCGCTCCATAAGACGCCCGTACTCGGTATCAATATGGGCGGCCTCGGGTTCATCGCCGAACTGGAGGCTTCGCAATTGGACGCCCTCAGCCGTCTGCGCGACTGGA
>CAJOHI010000091.1 GCA_905234365.1 uncultured Selenomonadaceae bacterium
AGCATACCGGCAGGAAGTTTGTCAATCAAATGATCCTTTGCAACGAGTAAATAAGTCAACAGTTGAAGACTTAAACCGTAGTAAACATCAATCAAATTTATATAGGCATTGCCGGTTTTATAATCCATGATCAAAAAATAATTTTTGGTTTCGTCAATGTCAATTCTGTCAATTCGTCCTGCCAATTCAAGTTTAATTTCGTTATCAAGATCGTAACTTAGCGACTTATCACTATCCTTAAAACCAAAACTAATCTCAAATTTTTCAGGATGAAAACGGCTGACTGAATCAAATTCAATAAGTCGGCGAAGTGAACGAATCGCCGAATTGTGAATACGTTCTAATTGATATTTATAAGTCTTATTGCTCAACAAAAGTTTATTTAAAAATCGCGGTATAATTTCATCAAAAATTTCATCTACGATTTTATTAAGTTCATCAGGCTCAACACTGCTCCAACGTCGATTTTCACTTTGCATGCGCTCTCCGAATTTTCTAAGGACACTATGCAAAAGATTTCCTAAATCCGGCGCTTTAAATTTATGTTCGCGGCGTTCCTCAAGTTTAAGACCGTATTGGGCAAAATGTTGAAACGGACAACTCATAAATTTTTCAATTTTACTGACGCTGCTTTTAACCGTATTTCGATACGGCGCAAAAAGTTTTGTTGCAACTTCAGTCGAAATTTTTTTCTCATCGACAATGAAACGAAGGTCACTATTAGTTCCTAAAATTTCAATCGTCGGATATTCTCTTGAGGCTTTTGGTATTAAGCTAATGAGATTTTCAATCAGCGGTGAATGTCTCATTGATTTGCCTTGGCCATCGGCAAGTGAATATGAAAGGCAAAGATATGCACTCGCCTCAGTGAAACCACGATAAAGCAAGAATTTTTCGTTAAGTGAACTTTCAATTTGTCCGGCATGAATTTCAATTCCAGCATTTTTGTCGAGATAGTAACGATCAGCGTTGGATAGCAAACCCGTTTCGTTGATACTTCGCGGCATTGCGCCTTCGTTGCAGCCAAGAATGTAAATTGCTTTTGTATTTTGTAAACTGTTCATCTCTAAATTGGCAACTGTCACTTCATCAAGACCTTGAGGTATCAATGACATTTGAATTGCCTCAATACCTTCATTTATCAATACTGCAAATTCTTTGATTTTAATGACCTCATCGCCCATAATTTCCACAAATTGTTCAAAGAGATTTACAACCTCATTCCAAATGGTTAAATGCTCTCTTGCAAGTACCAAATCACCTTCATTAGCTGCCTTGCGTGACCATTTATTTAAAGTATATGGAACTTTTAAACTCTCCAAAAGCTCAAAAAGTGCTTCTGAAATTTCTCTGACGGAGAGATTTTTTTTGTTGGAAACTTTTTCAAAATATGTGGAAAATTCATTCATAACTTTACGGCGAATTGAGTCAACTTGTTCCAATCTGTTCTTTTCACTTTCGGAAATTGTGTCAATGTCATCGTCAAATTCTCGTCTGTGCCAAGTCCAAGAATCTGTTTGCCGCCATTTTTCAATGCCTTTGATACCAAATTCAATTACGTAATTTTCCAACAAATCAATATCGGTAGACGTTATATCAAAAAAACCGGTACGAAGACAATAAAAGATCGCGTCCGGTCGTCTAGTAGTAAGAACTTCAAGTGTTGAACGAATCAATTCAGCAAGCGGATGATGTAGTGCCGTTCTGGCTTTATCGCTGAAATAGGGAATTTCGTGCAACTCAAATACAGGTTTTAAAAGTCTTTCGTAATGTTCATCACGAATGAGTATTCCAAAGTCGCTGAATTTATAATTTTTTTCTGCCTTGATTTTTAATAAATCCTGTGCAACGGCTTCAGCTTCAACGCGCTGATTAGACGCCTCAATAATTTTTACTGCGTCCGTTTCATTGTCAATGCTAAGTTTAGTCATCGGAAATGCAAATAAATTTCTTTCCAAAAATTTGAGAGCACCACGATTGAATCTTTGCAATTTATCAAATCCGGTCAGTTTAATTTTAATATCAATTTCAGACGCTAACTTTTTAAGAATATTAAAAGTCTTCATTGATTGGCGAAATAAGCCAATGTCAACGTCATTTTCGCTGCTGCTTATGTCGATTTTATCAACGTCGTCAATTTTAACATCAAGCGGAAGTACGATATGAACATTAGCAGCATGTATCAAGAGTTCACGAATTATTTTACGCTGCAACGGATCAAAGAAAATGAAGCCGTCGATATAAATTTCGGCGTCTTTGCAAAGTTGAGAATTTTTTATTTGAGCGGCGGCGAGTTCAATAATGTCTGCATCATCATAATTTTTTCCGGCGATTGCCTCTTTAAAATCTTCGTTGAGCATTGCCAAATCAAGTAATTTATCACAAAGTTCATCATCGTCGAGATTATAGGTCGCCTGCCTTAACGCTTCAGGTTGTATATTGTAAGTGCGAAGTTCTTTGATTGAATCTGACAGTGTTTCAGTAAAGCCACGTTGTTTTACAGCTCGCGCAAAGTATTTTAACTCTTGATTTTTATCACGCTGCAAAAGAATTTTACGCAAAATTATTCTTCGTCCGATTTCGTTTATTTTTGGAATACTTTCGCCACTTGTTTCCGTAAGAATTTGTCGTGCAAAGCGTTGAAAACTGTAAGCGTAAGTATTCGTTTGACCATTCGTCATTTCTGCAAATTGCCGTTCAGTCTTATAAGTCATGTAAGCCGGCATTAATAAAAAAATCCTTGCCGCAAGTCCACGTTGATTTAAAAATTTCTTCATTGACTCAAGACAAGTGTGAGTTTTGCCTGTTCCAGCGCGTCCAATTATAATTTCTAACATTGTTTCCTCCCAAAGTAGAATTATTAGCGTCCTACTAAATAGTTTTATCTTTGTTTCTAATTTATATAGCTGTTTATGTTATACCATTTTAAATGAATTAGTCAACTATTATTATTTTAACTCGTTGTGTTATTCGATAGCATAAAATAAAGTTATCGTATAAGGTTTTAAAAAGAGTAAAAGAAAAGCCGCCAAAATCATAATGACAGACGGCAAAAGAAAATTATTCATCAGCTAATTAAAATTAAGACAAAGCAAAAATTATATGTGTAAATTACATTTTCTTGACAGGCACAGGACCACGTGATAAAGCAATGGCACCAGTTCTCGCAATTTCTACGATTTCGTATTCACTCAAAACTTCACAAATTGCGTCAATTTTACCTTGATGTCCTGTCATCTCAATCACGACATTTTCACTCGTCACATCAACAATATTTGCACGGAAAATGTTGACAATGTTGACTAAATCCGCTCTTGTTTCCTTTGAGGCCTTTACCTTAATCATTACAAGTTCACGTTCAATAGAAGGCGCCTTGCTGAGATTGACGATTTTAATAACGTCAATTAATTTACTGAGTTGATTTACAACTTGGTCCAGTTCGTTTTCGCTCTCAACGCTGACGACAATGTTAATTCTTGTAACGCTTGGTTCTTCCGTGTAACCAGCAGAAATACTTTCAATGTTAAATGCTCTGCGACTAATTAAGCCTGAGACATGAGTTAAAACACCAGGTTTATTATCGACGAGTACAGCCAAAATATATTTTTTCACAAAAAATTTACCTCACATTGTTATTGTTAATTTGGCAATATAGAAGCACATGATTTCACCAAATTAATTTGTACCCAAAACCATTTGATCCAATCTCTTACCACCTGGAACCATTGGCAAAACGTTTTCTTCTTCCGGCACAATAACATCAATTACTGCCGCTTCATTTAATGCTAAAATTTCTGGTAATTTCGTTTCCAATTCTTCCGCTTTTTCAAGTCTGAAACCTTTAACACCCATTGCCTCAGCAATTTTTACAAAATCGCGTTTGCCTTTAAGTTCCGATTGCGAATAGTGATGATTATAAAATAACCGCTGCCATTGTCCAACCATTCCAAGAATAAAATTGTGGACAATAACGACTTTAACATCAATGTTATTATCAGCGATAGTTGCAAGTTCTTGAATATTCATCATGATTGAGCCGTCACCTGTAAAAAGGACGACTTTTTTATTTGGACAACCAAGTTTTGCGCCCATAGCCGCCGGCAAACCATAACCCATTGTGCCTAAACCACCGCTTGTCAAAAATTGACGTGGATTTTTTGTCTTAAAAAATTGCGCTGCCCACATTTGGTGCTGTCCGACATCAGTAACGGCGATTGTGTTTTCATCACAAAGATCGCTGATTTTTTTAATTAAAGCACCGGGTTTAATTTCTTCGCCCTCAACTTTGTAACTAAATGGATGTTCTGCTGCCTTGTCAACTGCACTTTGCAGCCAATTTGCATACCATGTTGGAAAATCTGTAGGCAAAGTATCTAGTTTTGTACGGAAAATCGGCAACGACCAACGTAAATCACCTAAAACTCTATAATCAACGCGAACATTTTTATTGACTTCAGCAGGGTCAAGTTCAAAATGTACGATTCTGGCATTTGGTGCAAAATCGGAAACTCTGCCGGTTACTCTGTCGCTGAATCTCATTCCAATCGCAATAATTAAATCGCTATTTTGAATTGCCATATTTGCGCCGTAGGAACCGTGCATACCGGCAAAACCAAGATATTGCCTGTCATCTGGATCAATACAGCCAAGTCCCATAATTGTTGAAACTATCGGACAACCGAGACGTTTTGCAATAGCTCTAAGTTCATCAGCCGTGTTTGAAAGTACTACGCCACCGCCGTAAAAAATCAGAGGCTTTTCGCTTGACTCAATCGCTGCAATTACCGCATCAATTTCGCTTTCATCGCCTGTATATTTTCCACTGTAGCCACGAAGCTCAACATTTTCGGGATAATTAAATTCAAATTCAGTATTGAAAACGTCTGCCGCAACATCAATTGACACAGGTCCAGGTCTGCCGGTTCTCGCAATGAAAAAAGCCTCTTTCAAAATTCGCGGCAAATCCTTAACATCTTTAACTAAGTAATTATGCTTTGTAATTGGTGTCGTAATTCCGCAAACATCAACTTCTTGAAACGAATCTTTGCCGATTGCCGGATTTGCAACTTGTCCTGTAATACAAACGAGCGGAATTGAATCCATATTAGCTGTCGCTATGCCGGTTATTAAATTTGCTGCACCTGGACCTGAAGTCGCAATAACAACGCCGACTTTGCCTGTTGCTCTTGCGTAACCATCTGCCGCATGAACTGCACCTTGCTCATGTCCAGTTAGAATGTGCGGAAATTTTGCCTTATAAATTTCGTCATACAGTTTTAAAACAACGCCGCCTGGATATCCAAAAACTAAATCAATGCCTTCACGTTTGAGACATTCCAAAACTGCCTGTGCTCCGTTTATCCTCAAAAATATCTGCCCCTTAAAAATAGTCATTTGTCGACAAATAGTCTCCATATATGTATATCAAAATAAAAATTGGACACTTCTTCTGAATATATCTTAACGCTTCAATGTGTACGCCCTTGCTCTAATTACTGATCTTGTCGTAAAATTCCACAAACGTAAACTTCCAATTAGCCATCAACATTTATAAACTAATTTAAGTTTAGCTGACGTCCAACATTTTACGACATATAAACATATTTGTCAATATTCAAGTTTATATGCTCAGGAAAATCAATTTTTAAAAAATAACTTGAGCTTCAATAAATTCTATTTCAAAATATATTGACAAATTATGTAAAATGTTTTAGTATAACAAGTGTGTATTAAACATATATAAATTATAGGTTATATTTTTGAGGAGTGAAAAAATGTTTAGTTTTAAATTTAAAAAAATCTTTAGCATTGCAATAAGTGCGGCACTTGCTGTTGGCACTATTGGAATTATTACAGGTTGCGGTGATGAATCTCAAAAGGAATCCAAAAAAGAATTTTTAAATGTTTCTTACGATCCAACTCGTGAACTTTACGCCGCATATAACGAAAAATTTCATGAACATTGGACCAAAGAACTCGGAAAG
>CAJOHI010000092.1 GCA_905234365.1 uncultured Selenomonadaceae bacterium
AGTTGCTGTTGCATTAATTTCTGGTTTAAGTGGTTTAATTTTGGCTTATCAATTCAACACGGCAGCCGGTGCAACAATCGTTGTTATAGCCGCATTGATCTATTTTTTAACGCTCGCCATTAAATTAAAAGCAAAATTGTAAAAGACAAATACTATTGCTACTCTGTTCGATTATAAATACGGTAAATCCGAATAGAATGGTACAAAATCAAAAAAATAAATCCATTATGATGAACCCTTTAAAAGGCGCAATCAAAATGGTAACAGAGCAAAAAAAATTCGTTATATTCCGACTCAAGAAAATTGGTTTTAAGGATTGATTGATTCTAAATTTGTTTGTGATACCATTATTTTCCGGTCAGATAAGAATTAACTTTTCCGTAGAAGTCTTTCATCAAGTGGCGACAAGCGTCAGCAGCCTTGTCATCAGTTTCAATAGAGCTATGAGAAACTAAAATATTTCCATTGCTATCTACTAGATTAAAAGTGCCGCCAACGGTTGCTGTATATTTCCAATAGCCGTGATGATCTACAATCTCAGTTTTGTACTTTTTAATTTTTTTGGTATGTTTGTTACCTTTGCTGTCATACCAATCAGACTTTTCCTCACGGACTAACTTATTATTCAAAGTAACATAAGGATCAATCCACTGGCGATCCAAAGAGTAACGACTGATAGTTCCTTGAACAAAATATTTCGCCTTGCCATTGCCAGAATAATCTATATCGACATCAGTAAATTTAAAAGCTAAATCCTTCATGGTAAAGTAAACAGACTTCAGAGAATATTCGTCACCGCCTATATTACTTGGCAAATTTATTCCTTTGAAACCAATAGTTTTTGAAATACGATTTTTCTTCTTGTTGTCCTTAAAATTATCTTGAATATCTTTAAAATCTTTTCTAAATTCATCGACTATACTTTTAAAAACTTCAACTCTATACCTGTCCGGTCTAAGAGCTTTACTAGGTTTTCCACCAAATAGACCGGTAATAACTCCGATTACTCCGCCATACTTATCGCCGTAAGTGTGTTCAGCGTTGCGATAGGTCATGATTTTTTTGCCTTCTCTGTCATACATGTTGTAGTCAATTCCCATGTGATAAAGCATTAAATCCTGAGCAGGGACAGTATGACTTACATTCCAATTTTGAACATCATAAGTTCTATAACCGTCAGGACCGCCTGTTTCTTCGGTCCAAGATTTCATTTGAACACTTAACGTCTTAGCCGGAGAGCGATGAGGCTCAAGCTGATCTAAATTTATGTGCGGTATGATATATCCATTTGAGGCAGTAACAGAAGTAACAGTCGCCGCTCTATCTTTCTCCGATGAAAAATTATTGTAAAGAGATTTATATTTTTCATCATCAACGCGAATTTCTTTGTCCTCTTTCAGAGAGCTGCCGAGTGGTATAGTTTTTATATTCAACTTGCGAACAAAACGCTTATCGAAATAATCATTTGCTTGATATATTTCGGAAGTTTCATTTTCATCAATCTTAAAGGTGCCATCAAGTCCTCTAATTGGATAGACAACGATTTTTTTAAATTGTGGGAGATGAGAAGTTGCATCATACCATAATTCACCGTGTGCAAAAGCAGCAGTAGGTATCATTGTAGCAAAAGATACAGCAGCCGCGATCTTTTTCCAATTCATTAAAATCAACTCCTATTACACTTGCTTTTTTATTCTTTCTACAATTTGATTGAGTGCCTTTTCCAAAGCCTCATGCCAAGCGTCTTCAGAAATTTCATCTCCTCCGAATTTAAAAGACTTCCTATGTCCTCCACTACGTGAAACCGCCTCACCTTTGCCAGTCGCCACACAAACAACTTTGCCGGTATAAGCATCAACAATTCGCGTCGTTAAATCTACTCTGACAGTAAGATTGGAAGTTGCAATGGATTCCCTGTGTGTAATTGTCATATTAGCGATATAGCCGTAGATGAGATAATCTAATTTTTTATCAAACAACTTGACAGCCTCTGTGGTATTTCCTTTATCAAGCTGCGATAGGGATTTTTGCATTTGTTCTTGAACTCTTTGAAATTCTTCCTCACTTTTACGTGCCATTTTTGAATATGCCGTTTTGTCAACTCCGGTCAAACCTATGCTAGGCAGATCAGTAGTCAAAATTTCTTCAAATATATCTTGGGCATAAACTAAAGGGTGTTTGTCCAGATTATCAAGATTTGTATAATCTCCGAGATTGATATTGTTAGTTCTGCTCTCTATGCCAACAATTCCAATGTAGTAATTAGCTTCGGCAGCTCCGGGCAATGCCAAAAGGAAAATTGCTGATATTAATCCAAATAATTTAAGCGCCTTTTCCCAAAACTTTTTGACCTTCATTATACATATCCTCCACAATTCGTTTAGATTGAACTTCAAACATACATTGCAAAAGATTTTGTGCTGTCATTGCTTTTCCGTATTGTCCGAGAAGATTTAAAATTTGTCCTGTCTTGTCAGAAAGATTATAACCTTCGTAAACTAAACCATTTTTAATATTAATAAGATAAAAGAAAGAGGCCACTTTAATCTGTTTAGGTCTCTCATTCAATGTTGTTGAAGCGTTGAACATCGAATTTTTAAGTTTGATATCAGCGTCCACAAGATTACAAAACAATAAATAATCTGCGCCGTATTCTCTCCCAACAGTTTTGGCAGCTTCAGTCAATTTGGGACTTATTCGGTAAGGTTTACCAATCATCTGTTTACGCGCTGCCAATTTGTCATCGTCCCAAAAATAATCTTCACCTAAAGCATGTTCAGCGTAGTAAGTCATTTTAACATTAGCGGATTCTCTTTGAAATGAAGGTCCGTAGGCAATGGCGTCCATGTGAATATCTTTAAGTACAGAATCAAATTGTATAATGCCGGCAAAACCCGGTGCAGTGTTTCCGCCGCCGAGCCACTTATCATCGCCAACGGTATGAAGTTTTCCTTTACTCTCAAACTCTTTTAAAGATTGCCATAACTGTTCTTTGAAAGTAGCTAAAAACTCCGGTCTTATTTCGTGTTCACCGTAACATGCTACCTCTCCAACAAAAATTCCGACACCTTCGGTTTTACCTTCAAAAGGTTTAGCAAATACTGAAGAAGCAAAAATAAACGTAAATGCAATAAACAAAGACAAAATGCGTTTTAATCTCATAAATTTTTACCTCCGCAGAAAAATCATTTTCCGCCACGCAACATGGTAAGCATGCCACGTTGTCCATTGAGTGCATCATTTGCCGCCTTTTGCAGAGCCTCATACGCATCACTTGATTGACCTGTGCCGCGTCCTGCAAGGAAAATTTCGGCAGTCTCTACTTCAATCATGCGAAGTGATAAATGAGCGACGTATTGATTACCTTTTTTCGTACCAAGTCCGGTAAGCGTTCCAAGTACGAGATACTGTGCGCCAACCATTTTTCCATATTTGGCAGCAGTTGAAGGATCAACCAATCCGCTATTGTCGAATTTTATTTCGTCAAGCAGTCTGTTAATTTCAGTTCTTGTAAGCGATCTAAATTTTCCGGTTTGGACTATATCGGTCTCGACATCTTCTCTAACATTGTTTATATCACTTTCGCTTACGATTCCTTGTCTAGGACTTTGATTGCTGAAAGGAATAACCGCCACCGTTGGTTTGCCGGAGCTTACAGCTAAACATGACGACGGCATCACGAACAGTGCAAACATCAATAAAAACATAACAGCACTTTTAAAATACATTTCAAATACCTCCATTATTATTTAAACAGACAAAACCGCACTACTGCCACCTGTCGATTGAATGACAAAATTTATACTACTTCTGCTACGAAGCAATAACATTAACGTTTCAATATTTTGATCTGTATCAACATCAATAATAGCTTTGCCGTCACGATGTTCACGAATATAAACACTCTGAACCCCAGTAATTCCTCGCAGATCACTTGCCAAAGATTGAATTTTATTATAGTCTTTAGAAATTACAGTTATTTGCAGTCCTTTATTATTCCTTGCGCCTATACGGCGAAACTTTTCATCTACTTTTGCAGCAGCCTGATTTGCCATATTTCTTAAAGCCTCGCGTTCGGCTGTGCTGTTACCTTCTCCGATTCCAGAAGTTTCTACGTTAAAGGTTTCCAAAATATCACCGGTATCAAGACGAATTATTTTTGCCGTCATTTCCGTTTGACCATTATTCAATCCTGTATCTAAATAGCCGCCTTTAAAATCAGGAATTTTTATATCTTTTGAAGTTGTATGACATTTTCCTAAAACGATAAAATCCGCTCCGAAACTTGAACCAACACTGGTAATAGGACGTCCGTTATAAAGACTGTCCAGCATTTGAGCATTTTGTAAACCTGCTACGATGTTTGGGTCTATTACATGCGTAAAATTAAGCGAAATAAGTTTTTCCATGATCGCTGATTCTATAGCATCTTCGTGGACTGTAGAATTTTCTTTAAAGACAGCTACAGCAATTCGCGGATCATTCAACGCTATAACAGCTTGTACTTGTTGAAGAATCTCAGCACTTGGATTTTGATCGACATCAATAGTGGCGCGAATTTTATAAAATCCATTTTCCATTCCTTCGCTCAATATGTCTACCTTGCCGACAAATCCGCTGGTTTTTACATAGATATTATCCAGCTCAACCATGTAATTTTTAGTCAATGTCCTTGAATCTACAAAAGTTCCAACTACCTGCTCAACCGCCATACGGCGAGCATCTCTTAATGCACTTTCTCGATCAGTGCCTACTCCATTAACAGTAACTTCTCTAGCTTCAGCAATATTGAAAATTCCCATAATGATTAATAATCCAAAGGTCACTGACTTTACAAGTTTAAATAAAAAATCTTCCACAAAAATGCCTCCTTAATTAAGAGTAAATTACTTATCATCAGCAACCGTGATAACCCATAAAAGTTTTTGTTGAGTCGCAACGTTGATTGCTTCAATGTCACGATTATTTAAATCTCTTATGCTCCTTATATCCGGTTTGTTATGGAAAAGTGGACGCATTTCAACTTTTAAACCTGCATCTTCAATGAATTTGATAGCTTCTTCCTCTGTTCTGAACATTGTATCGTTAAAAAGAATTTCTGAAACGTCTTCGTAAATTTTTTTAGTTTCTCCGGCAATAACTAAAGCATCTTCGTCACCGTAAATCGTTCTATTTCCGGACATAAAAATTTTGCCTGCTACAAAATCAGAAGTTACAAAACAACCGCCATTTTTCTTTAAAATGTCGCGGATACTTTCCAACATGGCTTTTTGTCTATCGTGCGAAAGATACATCAATAAACCTTCCTCAACGATACAAATTTTACCATTAAATCCTTTTGCGGCTTCCATCATCTCACTATGACTGGCAGCATCAGCCACAACGAAATTGACATATTTTCTCAAGTCTTCATTCAAAAAGTTTGGTGCATAAATGTTTAAAACATTTACAACTTCTTTAAGGTCAGTTCCAACATAATTTATGCCTTTTTTTGCCATATACAGGCAGCGCGGCGAAACTCCACAGCCTAAATCCATAACATTTGTATAATGCTCGGATTCGATGAAATCATTTAGCGAAGTATATCGAATTTCTTGATATATCTTGTTAGCTTTTTCCACACGTTCGTATTGTGAAATATTCTCAGATTTTAAAATTTTTTCAGCATCAATGTATTTCACGTACTCTACAGCTTCAGGAACTCCTGATTTTGCCAGCCAGTACAAAGTAATTGGAGCTGTATAGGCAACTGCAGGAGCAGAATCCGGTTTAGC
>CAJOHI010000093.1 GCA_905234365.1 uncultured Selenomonadaceae bacterium
CAACGCAGACGGAATCGTAGACTTCAACGTCAAAGATACCTCGCAGACGACAGTTATCGGTGCAGTAGTTGGCACAACCGAAACCGGCTCAATCAGCACCGCAACCGGACTCGACGTAGTAAGAACTTCAACCGACGGCGGACACTAAAATCAAATTTCAAATAGTTCAAAAGAAATAAAGTTTCACATTGCAACGTAACGTATTTTAATAAAAGTAATAATTTAAGATTGGTAATTTATAACAAAATTGATTTATATGTATTTCCAAGCTAAGATATTGACAAATATTCAGATAAATATTAAAATTATGTAAGTAAATGTGTTAAAAAGTTTTTTAATATAATTCTTATTGAAGTAGAGGAGGATTTTGGTATGCTGAATAGTATCGCAGTAATGACTAGCGGTGGCGACAGTCCGGGTATGAATGCGGCAGTTAGAGCAGTTACACGTACGGCACTTCATGCGGGTGTCAAAGTTTGGGGTATTCGTGGTGGTTATCATGGTCTGCTTGATGAAGATATGTTTGAAATGCAGTCTAAAGATGTGAGTGACATTATCCAGCGCGGTGGAACTTTTCTTGGAACTGCTCGTTGTAAACGTTTTGCTACAACGGAAGGCAGAATGCTCGGTTATAAAAACCTCAATGATCGCGGTATTCAAGGTCTTGTCGTCGTTGGCGGTGACGGTTCCCTTCGCGGTGCATCAATTTTTAGTCAGGAAACAGGTATTCCTATCGTTGGCTTGCCTGGCACTATTGACAATGATGTTTGGGGCAGTGAATATACAATCGGCTGTGACACGGCAGCAAATACAATTATCGACGCGATCAATAAATTGCGCGATACCGCTTCTGCTCATCGTCGGATAATCGTCCTTGAAGTTATGGGACGCAATTCCGGTTATCTTGCAATGGTTGCCGGAATTTCAGGTGGCGCCGAATATATCCTCGTGCCGGAAGAAGAATATGATCTTGATGAAATTTGCGAAGATATGAAAGAAGCTTATGCTAAAGGCAAGAGATACATTTTAATGGTTGTCGCTGAAGGTGCCGGAAAAGGCAATGAGATCGGCAAGATTGTTGCAGAGAAAACCGGTCTTGATACTCGCGTTTCAAAACTCGGTCACATTCAACGCGGTGGTTCACCGACTGTTATTGACCGTGTTAATGCAAGTCGTCTCGGTGAAAATGCTGCATTGGCAATTATTTCCGGTCTCAGTGATATTGTCTTCGGTTTCAATCGTGGACATGTTGTCTCAATTAATCTTCATGACGCAGTAAATAATAAAAAGAAACTCAATCCAGAGTTCATGCGTCTTGCAAAAGTGTTGGCGTAATGTGTTTATTATATAGATGATTCTAAGGAGACTGTTCAAATTGGCAGTCTCCTATTTTTTAGAAAAATTTTTATCATTGAGGGTGATAATTTGGAGTTAAAAAAATTGAATTGTAAATTTAGTGTTTGCAAAGTCAAAAATATTCACGCCATTGATTATACCGGCGAATTTGTATTTATTGGACGTACTGACAGAGAAGTATCTTTAGTTTGTGAAACTCAATTTGCGCCTAAAAATGTTATTGAGCGTGAAGATGGCTGGCTTGGCTTTAGAATTGAAGGACAACTTGAGTTTTCATTGATTGGAATAATCGCGAAAATTTCTAAAATCCTTGCTGAAAATCAAATTGGAATTTTTGTAATATCCACTTACGATACGGATTATGTACTTGTCAAAGAAAATAACTATGATAAAGCATTGACAATTCTTAGAAGTTCGGGTTATCATATAGTTGAGTAAAATAAGTTATTAGGTGGTGTAGATTATGAATATTACATGGCTTGTGACGCAAGGAAGAACTTACGACATCGAACGAAAAGGCGGTTATATTTGGGCGCCTAAGCATACGAAAGAAGGTGCAGAGAAATTTTTTTGGAATAACCTGACCAGAGTCACGCCAGGTGATATTATAATTCATTACTCCACTGGCATAAAAGCTGTAAGCAGAGTTACGGAACCTTGTCAAGAATCTGTTATGCCGCAAGAGTTAGCTAAAGCTGATGAACTTAATACAGAAGGCTGGATGGTAAAGTGCGAGTATTTCGATTTAGGTCAAGTTATTCGCATAATTAAGTTTAAAGATGAAATTTTAAAATATTGCACTGAAGAAAATTCGGCTTTCAATTCCAAAGGAAGCGTCAAGCAGGGTTATCTATTTGAATTGAACGAAATTATAGCCGTGCTTTTTATGCGCGAAATTTTGAAAGTTAAGCCGGATTTAAGCAAATTGCCATTTATTAACGAATTTTTAAATAAAGAGTATGCCGAAGATTCGCCTGTCAATGAGATTCTAAATTCTAAAAATGACAGAGGCAACGAGGTTATGACAAATCAAATGTTGTCAAATTTGGAACGATTAATGGCGCTGCATGAATCAACGCAACTTGTAAAACGTCCATCAAGAATAGCCTTACCGGAATTGATAACCAAAAAGTCTAAACAGGCTGAAGCAGAAGATATTACCATTTCAAAAGAAACCGTCAAAGAATTGGCAGATACAAAATTACGTCAATTCTTGGAAGAAGGCGCTATTGATGAAGACGAAGTTTATGATATGAGATTTATAGACTACAGCGAGGAAACTTTTGGCATTGATCATCCGCTGCTTTTGAGAGCAAGGGCATTGACTTTTGACGATTCACCAAATTATTTTAGAAAACAGGTCATCATTCGCGATGAAAAATTTTATCTTTGCAGTAATTGGAGCGAAAAGCAGAGAGTTAAGCTGGAAAAATGGTTAAATGCCGTTGATGCTAGAGTAAATGCAATTCCAGAATACAAAGATATAAAAATCAGAGACCTTGCAAAAGGTGTGCTGCGTGATATGTTAATGGCAGGCAAGGCGTCGCCGGAAGAAGTCGAAAAGATGTTTACCTTAGACTACAGCAGCGAAACTTTTGGCATTAACTATCCATTGCTTGTTAAAGAGCGTAATCAGTCAAATGCGCCTAATTATTTTAAAGTTAAGGTGCCAATTAGAGGTCAAACGCTATTCCTTTGTTCTCAATGGTTTGAACAGCCTAAAAATAATGATAGACCGCTGCTTGAAAAATGGATAAAGGCGCACAGATAAAGAGTTTACTTCGTTTAATAGGATATTGGTGAATAAAATGGCAAAAGTAATGTTAGTAAGACATGGCGTCACAGAATGGAATTCAAAAGGCAGAGTTCAAGGACAATCCGATACACATTTGGCACCGGACGGTGTACATCAAGCAAGATTGTTGACGGCACATTTTCCATTTGACTTTGTTAAAACAATTTATACAAGTGATTTACATCGAGCAATCACAACGGCAGAAGTTATCGCAAGTAGATTTAATCTTGACATTGTACCGATGCCGGAATTTCGTGAGGTTAATTTTGGCGATTGGGAAGGTCGCAGTTTTGAAGACCTCGCAAAAGAAGATCCGACAGAGTTTAAAAAATTTTTCCTGCAGCCGGATATGCTTTTAATCAAAGGTGCCGAGACATTCGCAGAAGTACAAAATAGAGCAATGACGGCGCTAAAAAAAATAGTACACGAACACGACAAAAATGATAATATCGTTATCGTGACTCATGGCGCAGTAATTCGAACTATATTGGCAGATATATTATCAATGCCGCTACGTAAAATTTGGACGATTAAACAATACAACACGGCGGTAAATATTATAAGAATTGATGACGGTGCCTATTCGATTGAATTAATCAACGGCACATATCATTTGCAATCTTTAAGATAATTTAGTTATGCTTTGCTGACCAATAAGAAACACCGCGAACGTAATTTATATAATTTTCAAGAGTCGCCCAATTTTGCGGCTCTATTTTTATTTCGCTCGTCAACGGTTCGGGCTGCAATGGATAAATATTTGCGTTACCAATCGACGTTCGAGTTATAAAAAGTGCATAATTGACGCCGTAAATATTTTCCGTGAGACTCGTGCCGATTGAATAATATTCAAAATCCTTCGGCGCAATCAATTCAATAATCGTCGGTAAAATGTCAATGTGGCTGCCAGCGCTATTTTTTTTCAGTAAATTTTTGTGAATGCCATTGCCTGTGATGATAAAAGGTATGGCGAAGCGCTCATAATCGCTCGGCTGTTTGTCGATGTTAAGTCTATCCGCATGATCTCCAACAATCACAAAGAGACTTTCCGGCGCTTTCAACTTCATTGTGTCGATAAATTTTTTGAGTTCGCGATCAGCATAAATTTGGTGAGCAAGTTTTTTATTTAAGTCGTCGTCAAAATTAAAATTGGTTTCAATGCCTTCAAATTTCAAATCGACAGTATAAGGCGAATGGTTAGACGTATTTAAAATGACGTTAAAACTCGGTTCCATTAAATTCAAATTATTTTCAACGAACTGATATAAAAATTTGTCATCAACACCCCAAACATTGCCAGTAACGTTTATGTTATTGATATCACCTTGACTGTAAAAATTATCAAAACCTTGAGCAATTACAAATTCGCCGATTCGTTCCCAAGTCGCAGGTCCGGCATAGAAGAAATTGGTGGTATAACCTAATTTTTTCATCTGTGGAGCGGCAGCAGTTAAGTATGGCTTATTAAAAGATTGTGGAAGCGTTGTCAAATATAAATTGGCGTCAGCAAGACCTGTAACAATTCCGGTAACTGCTGAAACTGTATTCGCACCATTCGGCAAGAATGTCGGACAATAATCACTGTCATCAGCATTAATAATTGATTTCAAACCGGCGGCAATGTGCAAGTCAGAATATTTGTTGAGCAAAATCCAATTAGCATAACTTTCCGAAATGATTATAAATATGTGCTTAGGTTTGGAAATAATTGCGCCGTTGGCTTTAATTTTTAAATATTCATTGATGTTGTCATTTGTCGGCGGTTTATTTGAGTGCAGCGCTGCTAAATTTTTGATATCTTCATCAGTAAAATTTAAACCGGCACTTGAAATAATCCTGTTTTGCAGAACATAGCCGCGATAAATTGCCTGATAACTGTCCAAAATTGCCTCATTCAAAAATTTATCTTTCGTTATGCCGATATTTTCAAAATTTAACTCCGTCTGCCAATTCAATCCTCCGCCAAATATCGTTAGAGTCGTCGCTAAGTAAGTCATGATAATCGTTAATATAAAATTTATGCGATACTTAAAGTTTTGAAATATTTTATATAAAACAATCGTTAATAACAGTGCAAACAAAAGACGCAGCGGCAAATTAAATTCATCAGTAAATGTTATAAGTAAAGCGTATAAATCATCATTGACTGCGTTGAATATCACTTGATTGAAATTTGAGTGAAATTGTTGATAAAATGGAAAACTCGCAACGTATAAAGTCGAAGTTATAAAAAAAATTATTGCTGCAATGAATTTAGCGGCAGATTTGGAAAATATTTTAGGCAACAAAATTATCAGTGTTAAAATGCCTGCTGTCTGGCAACTCAGCCTTAAACCAATCCAAAGCGCTGTTAAAATATCTGTTACAGATACTTCGCTAATATAATCTCGCAGCAAAATTATAAAAATTACTCGTCCGATTGAAAATGTCAACAAAAAAAATACGAATATATTTAATCCGTGTTCTAAAGTATCAATTATATGATTAAAAATTTCTTTCATTAAAATTTATCACCACTGAGCCTCCCCTTGACTAAAGTCAGGGGGTTCTAGGAGACAAGTAGAATGTAGGAGTCTCCATTTAGGAAGTTTGGATTTAAGTTTCCACCTATTTA
>CAJOHI010000094.1 GCA_905234365.1 uncultured Selenomonadaceae bacterium
ATAGCTAAGGTCGGTGCTTGCTCCGCTTGCCGCAAACGTTACTGCAGTTGTGCCATCATCCTTTTTCAATTTAAAAATCACATGCTCCCTTTATAAAATAAAAAAAGCGTCTGTCTTCAAAGTCAAACGCAATTTACCTTTTCACTGCCTTGAGTCGGTGTTTTTTTATTTAGTTGTTTTTTGTTATTGAAAAATTTCTCAGTTCACTTTGCTGCCGCCGCCATTCCGCTATCTTTGCATGATTTCCTGAAAGTAAAATTTCCGGCACTTGACGACCTTCAAAATCTCGTGGCTTAGTATATTGAGGATAACCGGCACCGCCGTTATAAAATGAATCCGTCTTTGCTGATTCTTCGGAACCTAAGACATTGGGCAACATTCTTGCAACAGCATCAATAATTACCATTGCAGGAAGTTCGCCGCCTGTCAAAACGTATTCGCCAATCGACAGCGCTTCGTCAGCAAGTTCGTAAATGCGCTCATCAAAACCTTCATAATGACCGCAAATAAAAATCAACTGCTCAAATTTTGCTAACTCTTTTGCTTTAGCTTGATTAAATTGACTACCAATCGGATCCATAATCAAAATACGGCGTTGTTCAGGCGGAAAAGAAGTCTCTAAAATTGAACGCACTGCACGAAAAACCGGCTCAGGTTTAAGGACCATACCACTGCCGCCGCCATAAGGCGTATCGTCAACTTGATTGTGTTTATTAAAGGCAAAATCTCGAAGTTGAATTAAATTTATCTCAATAAGACCATTTTCTCTGGCTCTTTTTATAATACTGTCTTCAAGCGGCGTAAACATATTTGGAAATAGCGTTACAATGTCAATCCTCAATCTAAATTTCCTCTAACTTCGCAGCGTCAATGAGCATAATTTTATTTTCAATGTCGATTTTTTTAACCACTGCTTTTAACGCCGGAATTAAAATTTCATTGCCATCGACACTTTTTGTGATAAATACATCATTGCTGCCGGTTTTTACAACTGATGTGATGACGCCCAATTTATTTTCATCAAGATCAAAAACGTTAAGACCAACAATGTCAAAAGTATAAAACTCACCTTCACCAAGTGGAGCCGCCTCAGATTTATTGACTTTAATAAACTTGCCTGTCAAATTTTGCACTGCTTCTCTCGTTTCGTAAGCAGTAAACTTGATAACTAAATTTTTGCCAACTTGTTTGACATAATCGACTTCCAAAACTTTACCGTCAATTTCGACATGTTGTAAGTTCTCAAATCGTTCCTCAAAATCCGTCAACGGAATCAGCTTAACTTCGCCATTTAATCCACGTGCAGCGCCAATTTTGCCAATAATAACTTTGTCCAAGTTCTAACTTTCACCTCACAGATAATGAAATTAAAGTGAAGTAAACCATTTGTAGTCATCTACTAATCTTACGCCTTCTTGTGGTAATAAAAATTTGTAAACATTCACGAAATCAACATCTTCTATGAAATTTAAATCTCTCAACGTCTTGCTGAATATTTCGTAATTGCTTAGTGTAAAACATACTTTATTATGTTTAATCGCCTCAATAACTTTAGGAAACATCTCTTTTAATTCGTTTTCATCTTTATAAAAATAAATTTCATCTTTGTCATTGATTTCAAAAGTATTTTTTATGATCTCTGAAACATTGATGTGATCAAAGAAAATTCTTTTTTTCTTCGATAGTAAATTACAAAATCTTCTCATTTCATAAGTCATAAGGGCTTTAGATTGAATAAGTTCAAAAAATACTTTCTTCAAAAATTCTTCATCGCACCAAGGAGTCTTCATAAAATATTTGAAAAAGACTTTTTGAATTGGATCATTTAAATCAAGTCTCAATGTTCTATTTCCATAATGCACAATCCTATTCATATCATTGAGCCATTCTTTTGAATACCAAGGCACAAATGAATTATACTTAACAGGCAAAGGCTTATTTCCCATTGCATAATAGTAATTGAAAAAATCTTGATCCATTGCAAAACATTTAGGAAAATTTTTAAGAAAATCTGTCAATTTTGGTATCACATCATTCATTTCACGATATTTATCAAGGTCAACTAACATTACACCAGCATTAAAATATTTTTCTGGCGGACAATTTTCTCTTGCTGATAAAATCATAGGATGACCATTCAGCAAATATTTTCGCCAATCAGGAACAGCAACTGACATATCCCATTCAACAGCTGCAGTAAATCCATTTTCACCTATTTCTTCGTTCCAAAGTTCAACAATATCTAAATTGAATACGAGATCGCCATCTAAAAATATTAATTTTTTAACGTATTTAGGCAAAACATCACCAATTAAAATGCGCGAAAGAGTAATGCCACCAAATCGCTTTTGCTGAAAATCTTTATTATGTGACGATAATCTTCTTTCAATCTCATTCATCTGCTCTTGTACATTATAAAAACTTATGTATTGTCCATACTTTTTTATCAGTTGAATAAATTTTTGCCTGTTATCCTTAGTGAGTGAATCATCATGAAAAATATGGAACATCACCGACGCAGAAGTATTTTCTAAAATCGAACAGATAGAAGTTCCTACATATTTAGCGTAAGTTGGTGAGCCACCGTAAGCATAAAAGACATGAACAGTATCAAGGGGGGGGGTAGTATTCATAAAAATCAACCTTTCTAATTATTAACTGCGAATCGCAATAATTTTATCATCTTCGATTAATACTTCGACATTCATAATATCACGCATATCGTCGCCAATTTTAAGTTCAACTTGTCTTTGCAGCGTACCTTGCATAATTTCCGCACCGATAGCCAATTTCTCAAGGTTATCACGTCTTGCTATTGATTCAAAATGGAATTGTTGACGTCTTTGAAGTTCTTGTCCGAAATGTCTTCTGATTGATGCTTCTCTTTGTGGTGTGTCGCCTTGTTCCTGCAACGCTCTATCTTGTTGAATGTTGATCTGTTTCATTTCCAATTCTGCTTCCTCAATGCCTTTGTTGAGGTCTTCAATAATTCTTGCTTTAAGTTTTTCCGTCAACTTTGCCTTAATTGCTACCGGCACTTGTACCATAACACTATCCATTAAATTTTTCCTCACTTTCCATGATAAAATGTAATAAAAAAGCGGTTAGAACAAAAATCATCTAACCGCTTATAAATATATTTTTTATTCGATATCAACTGAAACTTTCTTATTCTCACGTGTAGCGGTAGCCTTGACGATTGTGCGAATGGCCTTAGCAATGCGACCTTGCTTGCCGATTACTCTGCCCATGTCTTCTTGAGCAACGTGAAGTTTAATTATAGTTTTGTCTTCGTCCATTTGTTCTTCTACTTCAACTGCATCTGCGTTTGCGACTAAAGCTGAAGCGATTGTTTTAACAAGTTCTTTCATGATAAATTTCCTCTTTTCGTGTTTTTCATTAAACATTATTACTTAGATTTTCTGGCAGCATCAATTTTTGCCATGATGCCTTTCTGGCTTAAAAGTGAACGAACTGTATCAGTAGGTTGAGCACCCTTTAAGACCCAGTCGATAACCTTTTCTTCATCGACATTGACGACAGCCGGTTTTTGTAAAGGATCATAATTACCGACAATCTCAATAAAACGTCCATCTCTCGGTGAACGACTATCTGCAACAACAATACGATAAAATGGCTTCTTTTTTGCACCCATTCTTGTAAGTCTAATCTTGACCATTCTTTCACCACCTTTCAAAATAACACAACTAATTTATTATAAACCAATTTTTAATTAATTACAACACCTAAAAACAATATTTTATAGCTATTTTATAATTACCATTAAGTTGACAAATCAACTTTTCATAAATGGCAATTTGCCAAACAAATCACCAATGGATGGCAGTTTCTTCGACGGCTTGCCTTTTTTGGACTTCTTGCCTTTTTTGGATTGCTGAACTTGCATTTGCTGATTTTTCATCTTACGCATCATTTTTCGCATTTCGCCGAATTGTTTTAAAAGACGATTTACATCTTGTACACGAGTACCACTGCCCATAGCAATGCGTTTACGTCTTTTTGCGTCAATAATATCAACGTTTTGGCGTTCCTTCGGCGTCATCGACAAAATAATTGCTTCCATATGTTTGACTTCTTTTCCGTCAAGATCAATATCCATGCCGCCCAACTTTTTCTTGAGACCACTAAGACCAGGTATCATTCCAAGAATGTCATTAAGCGAGCCCAATTTTTTAACTTGTTGCAGTTGGTCCAAAAAATCAGCAAGAGTAAACTCATCAGCCTTGATTTTCTTGACCATCTTTTCAGCCGTCTTTGAATCAATCGCTGATTGTGCTTTCTCGATAAGTGATAAGACATCACCCATGCCGAGAATCCTGGAAGCCATTCTGTCAGGATGAAAAACCTCAAGAGGTTCTAACTTTTCACCCATACCGACAAATTTAATTGGACAGCCTGTTGCAGCTTTGACAGAAAGGGCAGCACCGCCTCTGGCATCGCCGTCCAACTTTGTCAAAACAATTCCATTTACATTAAGTGCATCGTGGAAAGTTTGAGCAACGTTGACAGCTTCTTGACCTAACATTGCGTCAATTACAAGCAAAATTTCATGCGGATTGACTTTTGATTTAATGTCTTTGAGTTCTTGCATTAATCTTTCATCTATCTGCAAACGTCCGGCGGTATCAATAATTACAACATCTTTTGCATGTGAATTTGCGTAAGCAATAGAATCTTCTGCAATTTTCACGGCATCACGTATGGTTTCAGTAAAAACCGGTACATCGACATTTTTGCCAACAACTTGCAACTGCTTAATAGCTGCAGGTCGATAAATATCAGCCGCAACCAAAACCGGATGCTTGCCTTGCTTACGAAGTGACAATGCCAATTTTCCTGCTGAAGTAGTTTTACCGGAACCTTGCAAGCCAACCATTAAAATTACTGTCGGAGGATGTGGCGAAATATTTAAGCGGCTTTCTTTGCCGCCCATCAATTCTGCTAATTCCTCGTTGACTATTTTTATGACAGCCTGTGCCGGTGTCAAAGTATCCAAGACATCACTGCCAATGGCACGCGCCTTGACATTTTTTTCAAATTGTCTAACGATTTTATAGTTGACATCTGCCGACAGTAGAGCCATACGAACATCGCGCAAGGCTTTATCAATATCTTCTTCCGTCAATTTACCATGACTGCGAAGTTTTCTGAAGGCTTCTTGTAAATTATTTGACAGGCTTTCAAAAATCATAAGTATTTCCTATCTATCAAAATTAATAGACACCACCTAACGTAGTGCCGCTCATTCTCAAAAATTGGAGGCGACACCCAGAATCGAACTGGGGATAGAGGTTTTGCAGACCTCGGCCTTACCACTTGGCTATATCGCCTTAATAAGTAAAATGGCGACCCGGATCGGACTTGAACCGACGACCTCCGCCGTGACAGGGCGGCATTCTAACCAACTAAACTACCGGGCCACTTTATAATCGTTGAAGACAATCTCGCCGTCAACAATGTTAATTATATACGCTATTTTCCATTAAGTCAAGAAAAATTTTTAATAAATTGAAATATTTTTAGGATAATTAATCATCTGAGCCTCCCCATGACTAAAGTCAGGGGGTTCTAGGAAACAACTAGTATCGTGGAGTCTCCATTTAGGAAGTTTGGATTTAAGAATCCCTTATTCCTTATATCATTAGTCGATTGATACAATTAGTGCCAATTCTTATCGGAATTACATTTTTAACATTCGGAATGATGCAATTTGCTGCTGATGATGCTGTCGATATAATTTATAATCAATCCGGTAGCGTTTCGGAAGAAGTCAAAGCGGCGAAACGTGCTGAACTTGGACTTGACCAGCCTTTTATTGTCCAATATGGTAACTGGCTTAAAGGTGTTGCAACCGGCGATATGGGACGTTCTTTTATTTCCGGCAAATTAGTTTTTGAGACTTTTGCTGAAAAATTACCTGCTACTGTTGAACTGATGTTAGTCTCAATTATTTTAACGATTTTTGTTGCAACTCCGCTCGGAATCGTCGCCGCCGTAAGACAAAATAAAATCACTGATTATATAATTCGTACATTTAGTTTTATTGGCAACTCACTGCCAAATTTTTTTGTCGGTTTGTTGTTGATTTACTTTCTTGCTTTAAAACTGAATCTTTTACCAATAATGAGCAATCCTGACGATTGGCAAAGTGTAATAATGCCGGCATTAACTTTAACAATCGCTATGAGTGCAAAATATACTCGTCAAATCCGTGCAGTCGTCCTCGAAGAACTCGATAAACCTTATGTAATTGGTGCGAGATCACGCGGCGTAAAAGAGTATACAATTTTAACTAAATCTGTGCTGCGCTCAACTCTGATTATGATTATCACATTGCTTGCACTGTCGATAGGTTCACTGCTTGGCGGAACGGCAATCGTTGAGACAATTTTCATGTGGGACGGCGTCGGCAAAATGGCGGTTGATGCAATTTTAATGCGTGATTATCCCCTCATTCAAGCATACGTTGTCTGGATGGCAATTATTTATGTGATGATTAATTTAATGGCGGATTTGCTTTATCATTATCTTGATCCGCGTGTAAGGTATAAAAATTATGTTTAAAATGAATCAGCGTTATCAAATATTAATTCCATATTTAATTTTGGCAGGATTATTAATTTTTGTTGCAGTATTCGCGCCATTTCTTACTCCGCATGATCCATACATTCAAGATTTAGATGGCGCATTAGTCGCTCCAAATGAAATAAATTGGCTCGGCACTGACCGCTATGGCAGAGATATTCTGTCGCGAGTGATAATTGGTTCTCAAACTACCCTTTGCGCGTCATTATTGTTACTTTTGACAATTTCAGTGTTCGGCAGCTTCATCGGTGCAATTTGTGGTTATAAAGGCGGTCGACTTGATCTTCTCTTGATGAGAATGTCGGATATATTTTTAGCATTTCCTCAAATGGTTTTTGCAATCGCAGCAGCCGGAGCACTCGGCGGCGGACTTTTCAATGCAGCAGCGGCATTAGCGATAATAGGCTGGCCAAAATATGCAAGAATTTCAAGGAGTTTAGTTTTAACAATCCGTTCAATGCCATACATAGAAGCTGCAAAAATGGCAGGCACAAGCTCAATCGGAATGTTGAAGAATCATATTCTGCCAAATATTGCAGGTCCAGTTTTGGTGACGGCGGCCTTAGACATCGGTACAATAATAATGGAACTTGCAGGACTATCATTTTTAGGACTTGGAGCAATGCCGCCAACTGCTGAGTTAGGCGCAATGATGAATAACGGTCGCTCAATGTTACAAACTGCTCCTTGGGTGATACTTGCACCTGGTTT
>CAJOHI010000095.1 GCA_905234365.1 uncultured Selenomonadaceae bacterium
AAGAAGAAATCGAAGGCGACAACTCGGATTGGTAAATGTGACAGACTTAATTGTTGGTATTGCGACAGTGACGGTTATTCACATTGCAACGATGGTTGCGATAGCGAGAATGGCGGTGATGACTGATGAATATGGAGATGTTGATTCGGCAAAGATTGTTGAATACATCAAAGTTGACGACAATGTTACCAGTTTTTGAAACTACTGACGCCAATATTCCTGCAATATTTTATCAGAAAGCTCCTGAAGATGTGCAGTGGCAAGGGCGCGAGCAATACCCCAAAATCGTATTCACTATTGACAAATTCGATAATGCCGAACGTGGCACTATGGGCGTCTTAACAGTGGAGCTTATCTGTTCAGAAACGGGAGCCTCACCAGAAGAAGTTGAGCCTGTTATTCGTGAAACGCTGGAAGGCGTTTTTTTTACGCCAACAGAAGGAGAAACATTTTCGGCAAAGTGGCGGCGGTCGGTGATAGAAAAATTCTCATAAATGGCGCACTTATGACTTTTGATGTTTATGAATATCCGAGTATAAAGACCAGCGATCCTGACCCAATAGCGGCGTTAAATCTTTACGCCTTGAAGTGGAATGAACAGATGGTTGTCATTGGAGAAAGCGAATTGCCATCATTCTTTAGTCCGACGAGAGAGAAACCGGCAATTTATTTTAGCAGAAGAAATATAAGAGGCGACATTCAAGACAACTCGGCTGTATGGTTTGAAGGCGTGATAATGGTACATATCTTCGCTCCAAAACTTAAAGATCGCCTTGAATGGCTGGCGGAACTTCATCATTGCCTGCTTCTTGATGGTGAAGTTACATTGCTTGACGGCTCTCCTATGTTTATTAAAAAGACAGATCACGATTATGCAGCAGATGAAATCAGAGGACAGTTGCGGCTTGATGTCAGTTATGGAGTTTTGAGAAAACCTAAATATTCGCACACGGTAATGGAAAGCAATATGAGTAAATCTTCAAATAAAGCTGCTAAACCGTGGCGGCAATTTGAACAGAGGAGGTTATGATGATGTATTCGATTGATGAAATTGTTGCGGCAAGTGAAAAGTTGTTTGGAAGAAAATATTTTCCTGCACTCGTCGCTGCTGCATTAAAATCGGCAAAAGTCACGATGACTTCAAAAGAAGAAGCCATCAAGATCGTTGAAAAGTTTGCAAATAGAAGGGTGGGAGAATAATGGCAGGAACTTTCATAATAGGTGAGCGCAAAGTTAGACCTGGTCAATACTATCGCCGTTTCACTGATGGCGGTGTCGAAACTTCTGGCGCAAACAATGGTGTTTTGGCAGCCTTGTTTAAATCTAATTGGGGACCGCTTAACAAAGAATTTGACCTCGATGTTTCAATGAGAAATAATTTGTCGGACTACTACGGCAACGGCACTGAGATTCTCAAAGAAGGATTTATAGGCGGTGCAACAACAATTCGTGCTGTAAGAATCGGCAGCGATGATGGCGAAACCTCTAAAATCACTCTCAAAGGCATAAAAGAAGTAGAAACAACTCATGTAGAAGAAGTTACGACGTATACAACGACAACAACCTATACGACGGTAACAACCTATACTACAGTTTCCACTTATACTACTTCAACACCTGTAGTTGCTACGGAAACGACTGTACAACCGATTACTGTTGTGACACCTACAACAACATATACAACCTCAATCTCAACTGAAACAGCAACAGTTGACGCAGTGGAAATCAGTGCAGCTTATGTTGGCGATAGAGCATTTACTGTCAGCATTCGCACTAATTTAATAACTGACCAAAGAGAATGTGTCATTTATGATGATACAGAAATTTTCGAAGAATGAAGCGGCGAATCTTGTTGCGGCTCTGCAATCAAACAAAAACTTCAATGCTAGGCTGATTGAAGATTGCGAATTAAACGACATCACTCAATCAACAATGGAAGGCGGTAAAAATCCATCTGTACTCGTATCGAGCTATGATAAAGGAACTAACGTTCTTGAACGCTACAAATGGAATTGCCTTATCGCTGATACTGATGATCCTGCCGTTGCTGGAGTTTTGGACGCTTTCACAGACCAAAGTTATGAAACAGGACATCTTGGAATGTATTGCACAGGCGGAAAGAGTTCACAAGCTTTTGAAGATCGTCTGCAATTCGCTGCCTCACTCAATGATGAAAAAGGTGTATATGTCCTCAATGGTTGGAGAGACAGCACCGGCAAAGAGTATGAAGGTTATCTCGCAGCGGCGCGTATCGGCGGAATGGTGGCAGCTTTCGCGGCGAATACTTCCATCACTCACGATGTAATTACCGGCGCAACTGAACTGATAGAGCCATTGACAAATGGCGAAATTATCAAGGCAGAACAGAAAGGCTGTCTTGTCTTGTCATTGAATGATTCAGATCAAATTCAAATTGACAATGCGATAAATACGCTCGTCACACCCTCTGCTGAAATGGACGAAGGTTGGAAGAAAATTCGTCGCACCAAAACTCGCTTTGAGCTTATGGATCGCATTAATAGCACCGTCGATACACTTGTTGGAAAAGTCAATAACGATACTGACGGCAGACAGACTATCATTGCAGCAGCGTAAGGCGTCATAAATGAAATGGTCGCAGAAAAGAAATTGCTATTCGGTTCTTACATTTACGAAGACGCCGGACACCCTGCTGAAGGTGATAGTTGCTGGTTTGAACTTGCAATACTCGATATTGATTCTGCCGAAAAATTGTATCTGTCCTATCAATTCAGATTTGGACAAAGTTTTAGCGAATAAATTGACCCACGACATCGTTTGTACTATAATGTAAGTGTTGAATTTACTTAAAGTACAGCGATTGCCGCAGGTCTATTTTATTGTAGCAATCGCAAGGCGAAAAGTCAAGGAGTGATTGCTATGAAAGAATTACCAGTCATCATTTTGTCAGAGAATCAACAAATTTTTAATGGTAGGAAGTTTTCAAAAAATAATAACGGTCATTATATAAGTACTACTAATCCTAGTTGATTTTATGGGACAAGATTTTGAGAGATTACAAGATGTTATATCTTTTGTTAATGGTTTGACTTCTCCCCAAACTCAACTGTTTTTTACTCAAAAAAGCAATCTGGGCTATACTACTTTTGCTCCTAATGTAAATAATATGATAAAAAGTGATATTTTAAACCTAATAATAGATGATATTAGTAAATCTAAGAATTTAGAAATTGTCAAATATAGTCCTTTAGGTTGCAAAGACGACACCATTGAGGAATGTTTGATAGAAGATATTGGTCAATATCATGAAGTAATTGATAGTTTTAGCACAGCCGACATAGTTGACACTACTTTGGATCCAGACGAACTAACATTTTATACTCTACATATCAAAGATACAAATACAGAAGATAATGTTTATTTTTTTAGACGTACAACTAAATTTAAACGTCTGTATTCAAAAGGATTCTTCGCTAGTTTTGAAGGAAATAAATTAAATAGAATGGATTCTAAAATGTTTGGAATTGACGGTCTAGTCGATGTAATAGGCATTAAAGATAAAGCCTTTATATTAAATCATGTATCACTTGAGCGCATTTTTATGATGAACGAGCATTATAGCAATGCAGCAACAGAAGCCTTGAATAAGTTGCGTATAAAAAACAAAATTCTTAACTTTGAACAATTTGAGATTGATTGTTTAGATGACAAAAGAATACAAAAGACTTTGACAAAAATGCTTAATGAGGCAGACGTATTTGAACACGCATTAGAAGATTTTCAGGCTATAGAAAAACTATAGATATGTTTAATTTAGATGTTAGAATAGAAGAATCCAATGGAGATAAAAAAATTTCTTATGAAACAAAAGAAAATTTAGTGAATATCTTGAGAATCATTCGTGACGCATATTATACAAGTACCATTCAAAAAAGATTGGGCATTGATGGATCGATCTAAGGAAGTGATTGGCATGACACGATTTATTGTAAAGTCGTTAATGTTCATTTCTTCATACTTACCGCTCTATATGCTATTAATAATTTTAGACTGGAGTTTAGTATTAGACATATATTATCAGAGAGCTTCAACCAGCACATTCTTCATCGTAGGGCTATTGGCGGTATTGATAGCAATATCAGTAATCACATTAATATTGTTCATTAAAATAGAAACGGGAAATTATTGCCAATATAAAATAATTAATCGCCCTGACGATAAAGTTATAAGCTATATATTCACTTATATTGTTCCTATACTCAGCTTGGACATTACAAATATTAATAAAATTATTGTGAATTTAGCATTAGTTGCTCTAGTATGGGGTTTGTACATTAAATTAGATTTATTTTATTTAAATCCTGCTTTAGTATTCATGGGCTATGTCACTTATACAACTGACGACAAAACCATAATTACTGACATTCCATACAGTCAATTAAAAAGAGAAACGGGCTCCTTATCAGGGTGCTTCATTACCAATGATATTTTTATAGCTAAAAAGAAATATAATACAGCTTAATTAAAGATTGCGGCTAAATCAAATTGTTTGCAAAAAATAAAAATGCTCCCAGAGGTTTCAATTCACTGGGAGTATTTTTTATTGCAAAAATCCTAAGTTCGTGACCACATTTTGACTAACAAACTTTGAAAAAACGTCCTAAATCGTTTATTTTTTCTGCGATAAAATGCACTGATTACAATGATTTAACACCATTTAACAAATTTAGTCAATATTAATCAACTCATATTGCGGATTGCCCATTTTTTGCTCCGCCATTGCAGAAAGTTGACGCATTCCTAAACGTGATTCGATTCTCTCTTTAAGATCGTGGCTATCACTTGCCGCATATACCAGATCAACCGAAGCCTGATCTATCGCAAGGATATCAGTTGAAGCACAAATTCCAATATCAGCCATAGTTGGTGGAGCTGCTGCAACGCCTTCACAATCGCAAGATACCGAGAGACGATTCATAACGTTGATAAAGATGATGTGTTTTCCAAAATAATTGCATGTCGCGTTCGCGCTGTCGCACATTAATTCCATAAAATATTCTTTCATAGGCCAATCAAGATAATTTTCAGGAACATTATTCGGATCTACGCCGTGAACTTGCGCCTTGCCGAGATGTCCACTTGCACAACCTATCGCAATATTTTTCATTGAGCCACCGAAGCCGCCCATTGCATGACCTTTAAAGTGAGTCAAAACTATCAGCGAGTCATAATTGACGAGATGTGCGCCCATGTCAACTTTTTTAAGATGTATTCCATTGCGAACGGGCAGAGCAACGGTCTTGTCGTCCTCATCCATGATATCGACTTCACAGAAAGTCCAGCCATTGACTTTGAGTGTCTCACGGTGTCCTTTAGTATCGAAGCGATCACCATGATAAAGCGTGTTGCACTCAACTATTGCACTATTTGGCACTTGCGCCTGAAAAGTCTTGACCATGTCACGCGGCAAAATGTTCGGTCCATTTTTTTCGCCGGTGTGCAGCTTAATTGCAACTTTTCCGTAGATATTTTCATTGATTTTTTTGTAGAGTTTAATGAGATGTTCAGCATCAATTTTTTTTGTGAAATAAACTTTCGCAGCGGTGCCAGTATAATTCTCTCCTGTAACATTTTTGCTGCCAATTACAGGTGCTTGCTTGTTTGCCATAATCTTTCCTCCTAAAAAATTTTTTATTTATTAAATCAAATTATAATTTGTTGAAGTTCACTCTTGTCAATAGAAAATTCATCAATATTTGATAAAAATAAAAAAGGCGAATATCATTTTTGGTCTAGAGAAAATGTAAATGGAAATGACTGGGAAGTAAGAATTTTTATAGAGTTTACTAATTTTCTTGGTAATATGCTAATTAAAAATGCAGAATCTATATTTAAAAGATAACTTTTTAATGCAAGAATGTTATGATCATCTTGGTTATAGAATGATGAGAGGAATTGTTTTTGCTATTGAAAGAGATTCGTAATACTGTCACCAAAATCTATAACAAAATAAATTCGGAAATTCACTAGAGCAAGTTAAAATATTAAATTTAAATCAATAATACTTGACAAATGCTTTCTTTTGATATATATTTTACTTACAAACGAAATTGAAATGATTATAAAATTAATGAAAGTGGTGACATACATGGAAAACAAAGAACATTTCGGCTCATTGACTGAACGTATGCAAGCATTTCGTGAGGAAATACTTGACGAAAAACCACATATCGACGCTGAACGTGCGATTCTTGTAACGGAAGCTTACAAGGCAAATCAAAATCAGCCGTCGGTTATGAAACGTGCACTCGGATTGAAAAATATTCTCGAAAAGATGTCAATCTACATTGAAGACAAGTCGCTTCTTGCCGGAAACCAAGCAACTAAAAACTGCAATGCGCCAATCTTTCCAGAATATACAATGGGCTTTGTGATGAAAGAGCTTGATTTGTTTGAAAAGCGTGATGGCGACGTGTTCTACATCACTGAGGAGACTAAACAGCAACTTCGTGACATTGCGCCATTTTGGGAAAATAATTGTCTGCACGACAGAGGAATGGCACTTTTGCCTGATGAAGTCCTCGACGTACTGCCAAGTTTGGGTATGGAAGGCAAACTCAACGCCGGTGACGCACATTTGGCAGCGAATTATGAGAGATTGCTCAAAGAGGGCTTGATTGGATACGAGAATAGAGCACGCGATTATAAGGAAAACTTAGACTTGACTGACCCTGAGAGCATTGACAAAAATATTTTCTACAAAGCGGTTTTAATCGTCATTGAGGCAGTCAGACATTTTGCACTGCGCTACTCAAAACTTGCTGCAGAGTTGGCGGCTAAAGAAACTGATTCAAAACGTAAAGCCGAACTTGAGGAAATCAGCCGCATTTGTGAAAAAGTGCCTTATTATCCGGCGGATTCTTTCCGCGAAGCGGTTCAAGCTGTCTGGTTCATTCATGTCATTCTGCAAATTGAATCAAATGGGCATTCCCTGTCTTATGGCAGATTCGACCAATTTATGTATCCGTACTATATTAAAGATATTCAGTCCGGCAAAATCACGAAAGATGAAGCGCTGGAGCTTTTGACTTGCTTGTGGATTAAGACCTTGACAGTTCAAAAAATTCGTTCACAATCGCATACTCTCAGTAGTGCAGGTTCACCGATGTATCAGAATGTCACGGTTGGTGGTCAGACTGTTGACAAGAAATGAGTTGTCATTTGTGGTGCTGCAATCAATCGCTCAAACTCGCCTCACTCAACCTAATTTTACTGTTCGTTATCACGCAAATATTGACAAGAAATTCATGGACGAGTGCATTGAGGTTATGAAACTCGGCTTCGGTATGCCGGCACTCAATAATGATGAAATTATTATTCCGTCCTTCCTCAACTGGGGTGTCAAAGAAGAAGACGCTTACAACTACAGTGCAATCGGCTGCGTCGAAACGGCAGTGCCTGGCAAATGGGGCTATCGCTGCACAGGTATGAGTTATATCAACTTCCCACGCGTTCTGCTTTGTGCAATGAATAATGGCGTTGACATGACAAGCGGCAAGCGTTTTACTAAAGGTTACGGTTACTTTAAAGATATGACTAGTTATGAGCAGTTGATGGACGCTTGGGATAAAACTGTTCGTGAAATGACAAAATATAGTGCAATAGTTGAAAATGCCATTGATAAAGCCTCTGAACGTGATGTGCCGGATATTCTCTGCTCAACGCTCACTGATGACTGCATTGCACGCGGCAAGACAATCAAAGAAGGCGGCGCAGTTTACGACTTCATCAGCGGCTTGCAAGTCGGTATTGCCGATATGGCTGATTCACTCGCAGCTATCAAGAAATTAGTATTTGAGGAGAAAAAAATAACGCCCGCTCAACTTTGGGACGCTCTGTTGGACAATTTCACTTCACCGGAGAATCAAAAGATACAGGATATGCTCATTAATGACGCGCCGAAGTATGGCAACGATAATGATTATGTTGATGAATTGGTTATCGAGGCTTATGATTCTTATCTTGACGAAATCAAGAAATATCCAAACACACGTTATCAGCGTGGACCTATCGGCGGCATTCGCTATGGCGGCACTTCTTCAATCTCAGCAAACGTTGGTCAAGGTATGGGCACAATGGCAACGCCAAACGGTCGCAAAGCTCATGAACCACTCGCCGAAGGCTGCTCACCTGCTCACAATGCCGACAAGAATGGTCCGACTGCGGTGTTTAAATCGGTCTCAAAATTGCCGACTGAAAAAATCACCGGTGGAGTGCTACTCAATCAGAAGATGACGCCGCAAGTCCTGTCGAAGGAAGAAAACAAACAGAAATTGATTATGCTGATTCGTACCTTCTTCAATCGTCTGCACGGTTACCACGTTCAATATAACATCGTCTCTCGTGATACACTAATTGACGCACAGCTCCATCCTGAAAATCACAGAGACCTGATTGTCCGAGTTGCAGGCTATAGTGCTTTCTTCAACGCTCTCAGCAAGGCGACACAGGACGACATCATCGGCAGAACTGAACAAACCATTTAATTGCTGATATTATAGCAGTTTCATAAATTAATAATTAGGAGCAAGGGATTTTTAGGGAATAGGGCCGAGGACCAAGGGTCAAGTAGAACTTCTATAACCTTTGCCCTATACCCTATATAACCTATACTCTAATTAAATAGCACTAATTTTTGAAATTGCTATAATAAAAATTTAAGCAAATTTTAATCTTTTTCATCTTTAACTCTCTTATATTTTACTATATAATGAATAATAATGAATATTCAAAAGTAAGGAGAGTTTAACATGAAGATCAAAAAAATTTTAGCTGCCCTTGCAGTAGGATTTGCAGCACTTATGCCGAGTACCATTAGTGAAGCAGAGGAAGTCAGTCCGTTTGATGTTATAATTGTCAGCAGTGAAGCTGATCCATCACTGCACGAAAAAAAGGAACGTCCTTCGGCAATTACAGGACAGTACAAGATGAGTAATAACTATGGCGTCGATACCAATAAATCATTTACAATGAATGATGGTTCCACCGTTGCATTTAATCCCAAAAAGCATGGTTTCTACAAATGCATACATTGTGATGTGGAGACTATCACAGGTATAGTCAATATCTTTAGGACTGCAAATGAGAGACCGTATACCAACCCGCCAGATTGGACATCTGCCTGCCGACATATTGAGATAAATAAAGAATTTGGTAACGGTCATGAGTGGATTTGGATTGAAGGTGTTCCGCCGGTAAGGCAGGTATTTATGGATTATATCTGCCGTGATTGTAATTACAGAGTGCGTGTGAATTACGATGTAGATGGTTCTGTTCATCCGCCCATTCACACTTCAGTACAATGTACAGTAAAACATTATGAAGGACATGCTGACCATTTTTGGATTCGCATTCCCGTTATCAGAAAAAACGACCGTTGGCATGAGCCGCAGTATCCTCTCGTTGGAGGTTATGTAGGTGATGGAGTAGGATAATAATATGATTATTAATGATGATCTTCAATGCCCTCAGCAAGGCTACAAAGGATGACATCATTGGCATGACTGAACAAACGCTTTGAATTACTAGATCTCATTTGTTGACATTTTGAGGGACGGTACCGAGTTTTTTAATATCCTTACCGTCACGGCTACCGTGAATAGTAATTTTGGATAATTCATCATTCAACGCTTTATATTCGGTGTCACTCAAAATTACATCAGCAGCACCTAAATTTTCGCGAATACGCTCTTCTTTACGCATACCGGGTATTGGAACAATGAAATTACCACCAGACAACACCCATGAAAGAGCAATTTGTGCTGCTGTACAATTTTTTTGCTCTGCGTATTTGTGTACAAGATCAAGCAAAGGTTGATTCGCGTCCATATTTTCCTTGTTGAATCTCGTAATCACTCGACGGACATCATTTCCCTTAAATTCCATGCTGCTGTTGTATTTTCCGCTCAAAAATCCATTTCCAAGCGGTGAAAATGCCATAAATCCAATATTATTTTCCGCACAGAAAGGCAAAACGTCTTTCTCCCATTTGCGTTCCATCATCGAGTATTCGCTCTGAATTACGGAAATCGGAGTAACTGCATTTGCCTTTTTTATTTGCTCTAAAGTTGATGAGGATTGCCCCCAAGCGCGAATTTTACCCTCTTTGATGAGTTTACCCATAACTTCCGCAACCTGCTCTCCTGTGCCACCATCCATTTGA
>CAJOHI010000096.1 GCA_905234365.1 uncultured Selenomonadaceae bacterium
TAAATTCATTACTTCGAGTGTCGTTGAAAGTTGTCGAAAAAATAGCGAAACAAATTTTTCACCGACTTTGAATTTTTCAAGACGTTCAGAGATTTTATCAAAAAAATTACCCTTAATCTCTTTGATTTCAACCGCAATTAATCCTTGATGTTTTAATACCGAGTAGGCTTGACCTTCACTTTCCGCATTTAATTCGCCTTCTTGAAAAATTTTATTCATGTCGTAAGCAGAATAACTGTATTTTTTGATTTTGATTCACTCCAAATGAAAAATTTTGTTTTAAGTGTAGCACATTATTTGATTAGTTGCCAACACTTAATTTTTTTATTTAATTTTAATAATTTTTGTCTAAAACATTAAACATTGACTTTTCAAGTGAATTAATATATTGTATTATAATGCAAAAAAATTTTATCAGGAGATGTTGTTAATGAAATATCGTAAAAATTTAGAAAATATGCCTTCATATGATGGCATTGAGCGTGATTACAGAATCAAAGTCAATGCCAATGAATGCAATTTAAATTTACCACCGCTCGTTGAAGAACGTGTTATGTCAAGATTGTCAAGGATTGCGTTTAATCGTTATCCAAATTATGAGTATTATTCGCTTCGTGAACAAATTGCAAGAAATTTTTCCGTTGACGAGGAACAAATCCTAATCGGCGGCGGCTCAAGTGAAATTATTGAAAAGGTATTTTACGCTTTCGGCGGCTCATCGACAAATAAAATTGTTTATCCTCAACCATCGTTTTCAATGTACAAAATTTATGCTAAAGCTGCTGAAGCTAACGCTATACCATTTGATTTAGATAATGATTATAATTTAGATGTTGACAAATTCATTGCAACGGTCAAAAATGAATCTGCAGCACTCGCCGTTGTTTGCAATCCGAACAATCCAACCGGTAATGCGTTGACTGTTGAAACTATTGAAAAAATCGCCAAAAATCTCAATGATATTGATTGTGCTTTTTTAGTTGATGAGGCTTACGTGGAGTTTTACGGTAAATCCGCCGTTAATCTTGTCAGTAAATATCCAAATTTGATTATTGCAAGAACTTTTTCAAAGGCTTACGGATTAGCCTCGACTCGCGTTGGTTATATGATTGCAAATCCTGAAGTCACGAATATGATCTCAAAAACTTATATGCCTTATCACATGAACTCGCTTTCACTGGCGACAGCGGATATTGTTTATCAAATGCGTGATGAATTTGTGCCGCGCATACAGATGATGATAGCCGAACGTAAGAGAATTTCACAGCAGTTGAAAACTCTCAATGGCGTAAAAGTTTATCCTTCTGAAACGAATTTTGTATTGATTCATTACGACAAGGCGACGGAGCTTAATAATTATCTTGAATCACTTAATATAGGTATCAGAAGTTTTGGCAGTTCTCCAAGACTTGAAAACTGCCTTAGAATATCAATAGGAACTCGTGAAGAAAACGACGAAGTATTTAAATCAATTAAAAAATTTATAATGCCGAACTAAAGCTTAAACTAATTTAAAAATTGCTTATTCAATAGATGAACAAAAAAATAAAGCCCATATGCAGGACATTAATAATCTGAACTGCTTTGAGCTATAAATGCAAAAAATACATCTAAAAAGTATTAGAAGAAAAATTCAACACGGCCGAATAGTTTTTCAGCATCGCCGCCGCCAGTAATATATTCACCGTTGAAATATCTTGCGATAAGGCCTATATTTTTCATTGGAGCATAAGCGCCGCCTATGAACCAACCTTTTGTGCCAAGCAGGACATCATCAGTTGTCGCTGCAAATGAAACATTTGTGCCGTAGCGTCTGTAACCTGCCCAAACTCCCCAGTCGCCTTTCTCAGGATTATCACCATAATTGCCAAAGTCAACTTCAGCTTGCCAGCCATAATCTTCGTAATCGGCTTTAGTGTTGTTGGCATATGATCCCCAAAGTCCAAATTTATCGCTGAAATTATAACCGGCATTCACTGACCAAATGTTAGCGGTATCTTCGCGACCACGTTTAGCATAACCGGCATTTTTGAAGTCATCATCTTCGAGACGATACCAGCCTGCACCGCCGTAAAGACCTTTTTCGGTGTCATATTGAATATTTACACCCTGCATACTTGACGGATCACTGTCATTATAAAATTCGCCATAACGACCGCCGCCAACGCCGTCAGCCGCAACGCGACCTGCTAAAAGTGAAACCGTAGCCTTGTTGCCAAGTGTTAAAGCTGCACCGCTGAACTCAGTATCCCAAATAAGACCTTTTTCATTGGTGTAGAGTTCCATTTTACCGACTTTGAGATTGAAGTTATCATAATCGCCTTCAGCCCAGCCACGAACTAAATCAAATGTGCTGCCGCTATCTTCCTTCATATCGCTGTAAGCGTCAATACGTGCGTTGACTGTCCAATGTTTATTGACTTCGGCAGTCGGTTCAAATCGGAAAACAAAGCCATTTTCGTTTGCTTTATCTTTATGACCGGTGTCACCTGGATCTGTTCTCTCACTTGCATAAGTATATTCAATCTTGCCTGTCCAAATCACTTTGTCGGCGTATTTTTCAAGATTACTTACACGAACACCGAGATTATTAAGCTCCTCGCCGAACTCTGCAGCAAGTCTGTCAAGAGCAGCTTTATCTGCGCCTGTTGGATTTTTAGCCATAGCCTTAGCAACCATTTGTGCCATTTCATAACGAGTAATGTTGCGATTACCAAGATAAGTGCCGTCGCCATAACCTTCGACGATACCATCAGCGGCGAGTTGTGTAACTGCATCGTACGCCCAATGACCGGCAGGAACATCACTAAATGGATTTGCTGCCGCAAAAGTTGTTGTTGCTGCGCCCATAACAAAAGCGGTTGTAATTGCTGAAATGATTTTCTTATTCATAAAAAAAACCTCCTAAAATAGATGTTAAATTGCTCATAACATTTCAGCTTTCTATATAGCAGAATTTTATTGAGTGTTCATGTTTCCTCAAATCTTTCTACTGTCTCCTAAAATCTTGTATAGAGTACTACGCAATAGCAAATTTGTCAAGTAAAATTGATAATTTATATCAATATTTTAAAACCTGACTTCAACACCTTTTGATTTTAAGTAATCCTTAACTTGTCTAATTGAAAATTTACCATAATGAAAGACCGAAGCCGCAAGCACCGCATCAGCCTTACCAAGCGTTAAGACTTTATAAAAGTGTTCGAGTTCACCGGCGCCACCGGAGGCAATAACCGGAACATTAACCGACTCAGAGACCGCCTTGGTCAATTCAATATCATAACCGTCTTTTGTGCCGTCAGCGTCCATACTCGTTAAAAGAATTTCGCCGGCACCCAAATTAACTGCTCGTTTAATCCACTCAACGCAGTCAATACCTGTTGGTTTACGGCCGCCATTTACGTAAACTTCCCATTTATTTGAATCGACTCTTTTAGCATCAACCGCAAGGACAATACATTGACTACCGAATTTTTTTGCGCCTTCGCGAATAATTTCAGGATTTTTAACTGCTGCGCTATTGACAGAAATTTTATCAGCACCTGCTTTAAGTATAACGCGCATATCATCAACAGTTCTAATTCCGCCGCCAACTGTAAACGGTATAAAAACCTGCGAGGCACAACCTTTAGCAATTTCAACAATAGTGCCTCGCTTTTCATGTGACGCCGTTATATCCAAAAAAACCAATTCGTCAGCACGTTCGTCATCATATTTTTTCGCAAGTTCAATGGTATCACCTGCGTCACGTAAGCCGACAAAATTGGTACCTTTAACTACACGGCCGTCCTTAACGTCAAGACAAGGAATAATTCTTTTTGTAAGCATTACACATTACCTTCAGCAATTTTAATTGCTTCGCTTAAATCCAGAGCACCGGTATAAATCGACTTACCAAGTATAACGCCAATTACTCCGTCTTTTTCGTACTTCTTGAGAGCCTTAATGTCCTCAATCGAACCGACGCCACCGGAAGCAATAACATTTATACCGCTTCTGATTGCAAGATTGGCAAAAACTTCAGCTTTGACACCGCCAAGTGTTCCGTCTCTTGAAATGTCAGTAAAAATAAGTGTAGTAATGCCGACATCGCCCATTTGTATAGCCAGGTCAGTTGATTTAATTTCACTCGTGTCGTCCCAGCCATGAACTGCAACTTTGCCGTCTTTAGCATCGACGCCGACAATCACACTGTCACCAAACTCGCGAGCCGCCTGCTTAACCAAACTTGGATTGTCAATCGCAGCGCTGCCAAGTATTACGCGATCAACTCCCATTTCAAGTAAATCGTAAATGTTATCAATAGACCGGATACCGCCGCCAACTTCGATAGGAATTTTAACGGTCTCCAAAATCTTTTTAATGATAAAAATATTGACCGGACTGCCGGCACGAGCACCGTCTAAATCGACAATGTGCAGATAACTTGCACCTTGCGACGCCCATTGTTCAGCCATTTCTTCGGGACTATTTGAAAAAACCGTTTCCTTATTAAAGTCACCTTGAAAGAGCCGGACACATTTACCGCCTCTGATGTCGATTGCAGGAAAAACTACCATTATAATGCCTCCTGATTTCATAATTCTAGTGAATCATCATAATAATTTCATAACCATGATTAGTTTATCACAATATTTTCAGAATTTCAATCAATTTATTATAATAATTTCTGATATAAGGCAAATTTAAATCTTAATGTTGACGAAATTTTTAAGTAATTTAAGACCAACATCGCCAGATTTTTCCGGGTGAAATTGAGTTGCATATATATTTTCTTTGACAACTGCTGCAGTTAATATTTCTCCATAATCAGTTGTAGCTGCAATCAAAGTCTTATCGTCAGGTACAGCATGATAACTGTGAACAAAATAGAAGTACGACTTATCGCCGACATCTTTAAATAAATCTTCCTGCTTAATCGTTACAGCATTCCAACCCATATGAGGAATTTTGAGACCAGGTGCATTGATACGTTTAACCATGCCTTTAAATACGCCTAAACCTTTAATATTTGGTGATTCTTCGCTGCCTTCAAAGAGAATTTGCAAGCCAACACAAATTCCAAGCAATGGCTTTTTATTTTTAATCTGCTCCAAAATAATTGAAATTAAACCGCTTGCCTCCAAATTCTTCATACAGTCGCCAAAAGCTCCAACGCCGGGCAATACAAGTTTATCAGCGGTGCGTAAATCGTCAGCATTGCCGGTAACTATCACATCTTGACCGGTAGCGGCAAAAGCCTTTTCAACGCTGAACAAATTGCCAACGCCATAATCAATAATTGCAATCATAATATTACTCCGTATAGCCCTCCGTATAGCCTATTGAAAAATTATATTGCGGATACATTTTTTT
>CAJOHI010000097.1 GCA_905234365.1 uncultured Selenomonadaceae bacterium
TTGACCTAAATCAGCACAAACCGCGATAACTTCGCAGCCGTCGTAATTTTCTTTAAGCCAAGGAATAATCACGGACGTATCAAGTCCACCTGAATAAGCAAGCACAACTTTGTTAATTTTTGCCATTATATATATACTCCTCTCACTTGTTAATTAAAAACGATTTGTATTTTATCACAAATTTGTATAATAATCAAAAATTCTCCCATTAGTCAGAAGAAATTCTAAGTTGATGTACAGCACTTTTGTCAATGTCAATGTCCGAAGCAGTACGCAGGAAAGTTTCAAATTTGTCACCAGTTGAAGTATTGATTGCCTCGACATGAACGCCGGAAGCGTCAACTTTAAATGTAACTTGAATAGGTGTAGTCTTCGGCGTATTCGGCGGCAAATTGACAATGAGTTCACCGAGTAATTTAACCATATGAGCCGGATCTGTCGCCTGTGGTTCGCCTTCTTCGTTGACGCAAGGTATTAAGGCGTCGTCCATTGAACGATTTTCAAAGGCACGAAGTCGAACTCGTTCTTGATTGTCTTCAATCGGATAATAAGTCTTAGTTGCGATCGCCGGCATTTTTTCACCAATCTTGATGAAGTTTTCAAGGATATATTTATTTTTGCTGCCTTTAGTATCAACGACGCCTGGACCAAATGAACGCGGCGTTTGATCCTCAACGGTAAATTTTGCGGCAAGTTCGGCACGCTTATCATCTGATAAATTGCTTTCTGATTCAGAAGTTTCAGTATCAGCAGTATCATTTTCAACGGTAAGACCGAGCATTGAAGCGTAAATTGCAGCGCCTTTTGCAACAGCTTGATCAGGATCGTGCTGCTGAACTTTTCCGGGAAAGCGTGCTTCAACGGCATTTTTAATCATCGGCATATAAGTTGAGCCGCCAACTAAAAGCACCGTATCAATATCAATATCCGGCACTTTCTGCAGAGTTCCCTCAACATGATTCATAGTCTTGCCGACTAAATCCGCCGTCATTCGCTCAAAATCATTACGAGTTATAACAATTTCAGTACGTGCGCCATTGACATCAATTCTAACTTTTGTCTTTTCCTTTTGACTGAGTTTGCGTTTAGCTTCTTCAACTTTGCTGCGAATATCTTGACGGGTTTCGGCGTCTAAATCTTCCGGTGAAAGCCCATTTTCATCGCAGCAAGCTCTAAGTATAAAATCATATAATTTATCGTCCCAATCCTTGCCGCCGAGTACGTCTTCACCGCCGGTTGCAAGGACTTTTATTTTCTGAATGCCGCCTTCCTCCGTCATGGACATTTTAATTATTGTAACGTCGAAAGTGCCGCCGCCTAAGTCATAAACCAAAATGGTCCTGTCCTCTTGAAATTGACGAGCGCAGTAACTCAATGCGGCAGCCGTAGGTTCGTTAATTAAACTCAACACATTGAGACCTGCCAACTCACCGGCCTGTTTAGTAGCGCTGCGTTCTTCGAGACCGAAATAAGCAGGAACGGTAATGACAACATCATCAACGGTGTCGCCTTGAGACTCAACAATATTTTTGAGACGAGTTAAAATTAAAGCGCTTATTTCCGTTGGCGTGTAAGTTTTGTCGTCAAAAGTATAAGTGCGAGCATCGGTCTTGCCAATCCAGCGTTTGACAAATTGAACAACTCTATCTCCGTCAGTCTCGATATTATCCTTAGCAACTTGACCAACAATAACGTTGTTTTCATTCTCAAAGAAGACAACAGAAGCCAATGTGTTTGAATTGTCTTCATTATTGCGAATAACTTCAGGATTTCCATTACTGTCAAGTCTCGCAATGCAGGAATAAGTTGTACCTAAATCTATTCCATATGTACTCATTTAAATGTCATTCCTCCAAAAGTATTTTAAGATTAGAATTTTTTTGTTAATAAATTAATTTATTTTGATGTTAAATTAAGTTGGCGGTGTTGATGTGACAAATTCCGACTTAGCAGAAAGTGAAGGATCATAAACATAGACGTCAACATATTCCCGATACAGCGGATGTCCGTTACGAACAACACCTGGTCGCCGACTTTTCGCTATTGTATTATGTTTTGACTCATCATCAGTAGCAATAGTATTTATAATTTTTGTCAACAATGGTTTTCGCAATTCACCAACTTGACTGACTGAAAGTTCAGCATCATAATCAGCTAAGATGTCTTCAAGCTGGTCAAATAAAAGTTGCAGCGTTCGACGGACATTAACGGAAATGGTTTCCTCATTTAACAAACTCCTATATTCAACGCAGACAGCGGAAATTTCTTTTAACAGCGGCGTAAATTGTTCACCGCGCTGCTGTTCTTTAAGCTGTACAAGTTCATTTTGCATACCCTGACGCACTTGATTTTGAAAGTTGACATTTTCACGTAACACTTGTGTCAGCAATCGACTATTTTTATCCTGCCTGTCAACCAACTGTCCTATCAATTCTGCCAACTGATTTAAATCATTTTTTGAAGACAAGTCAACGGTTTCGCTTTCTTCTTCAGCTTTAAACTCTGTTTGTATATCTGAAGCCATATCGTACTCCTTATATTAACACGCAATTATAACATTCATCACGCATTATTTTTTAATCCAGCCGAGTGATTCAAAACTTTGACGATATTCAATGCGCTCAAAAAAATTCTTCATGGTATTTTCAGTTTGAAAAATCGGTACACGCTCTAAAGCGTAAATATTGCTGCCCCTGTCAACATTACCGTATTTAATTGTAAAAGATGCTTTATAACCAACGTCTTTTGCTATTCCGGCAATGTGCAAATTGTAAGTTCCGGTCGGATAGGCAAGAAAATCAACAGAGTGTCCGAGATTTTTTTCCAGCAGCAATTTTGAATTTAGAAGTTCAGCGCGAATTTCATCATCAGGCAATTCTTCAAGTGCTCTATGATTCAAAGTATGAGATTGAATTGTAATTCCGTTTTTTTCCATTTCTTTGAGTTGTTCCCAATTCAAGTAATTTGCATTATTTCCGGTAAATCCTGGCACAATAAAAATAGTCGCTCTCATGCCATATTTTTTTAGGACAGGTAAAGCGTTAGTATAATTATCAATGTAACCGTCGTCAAAAGTAATCAGCAGCGGACGTTCGGGCAATACTAAATTACCGGCAATACCTTCGTACAATTCTTCAGGCGTAATAGTTATGTAGCCGTTATCCTTGAGATATGCCATTTGCTCATCAAATATGGCAGTAGGCACACAAAGCGGCGTAAAATTACTTCCGATTTGGTGATAGTTTAGAACGAGAATTTTTGCGCCGCTTGCAATTTCATCAATAGATTTTGCCGGTGCCTCTGCTGCAGTTTTATTTTCAGAATTTGGCAACATGGTAATTGTTGTAAATAAAATTACTAAAATCAAAAATAAAATTAAAAATCCAAATTTCTTCATTGCTCTGTTAATCCGCCGGACGCTCGCCGGTTTTACCTGTAAATTTGTGATAATTGCTGCCTTTGCGACGGCTCATCAATTCCTCAAAAAGTTCCTCTGGATTAATTCCATGATAAGCAAGCAAAACAAGGCAATGATACCACAAATCTCCCATTTCGTAAATAATGTCTTCTTTTTCGAGATTCTTTGAAGCAATAATGGTTTCGACAGCTTCTTCGCCGACTTTTTTAAGAATTTTATCTTGACCTTTTTCAAAAAGATAATTTGTGTAGGAACCTTCAACAGGATGACGCTGCCTGTCCTTAATAACCGAATAGAGTTCGTAGAGGACAGCGGCAAGATTTTCAGGTTGTTTTTGCTCAACTTTTACAAGTGCATTTTCTGCACCAAAGAGACGACGACCGCTGAAACAGGTGTAAGTACCGGTATGACAAGCCACACCTTTCTGTTTGACATGAACTAATAGTGTATCACCGTCGCAATCGTAGTAAATATCTATGACTTCTTGAGTATTGCCGGATTCTTCGCCTTTTTGCCAAAGTTTTTGACGCGAACGGCTATAAAACCAAGTATAACCTGTCTCCAAAGTTTTATTGAGGGATTCTTTATTCATATAAGCAAGCATAAGAACTTGACCATTCTCATCTTGAACGACGGCAGGTACTAATCCATTATCATCAAATTTTACCATTGAAATGTCAATTGAGTTTTTCATGGCTAAAGCCTCCAATAATTACAAAAATAATCACAGTCAAATGATTTTAACATATGATCGCTATTAATTCAAGTTCAATTTAAAATTAAGCATATAGCATTCAAATAAAAATTCAAGTTTTTTTGAAATTCATTTGCAGTTTAATAAAAAAGACCAACTTATTAGAGCTGGTCAAATAATTTATCAGCAAAACGAGAGCACTTGTAAATTTATTTATCGGTTTTAGAAGTAACTGTAAATTCGGATAATGATTTTTTCAGAGCATTAGAAGTATCAACTTCACCAACGTTATAATCCGTTGTCGGTAGCATAATTTCTTCTAAGTCGTAATCCATTATACTGCGTTCCTCGTAATTACTACTCATCGTTATGATTCGCGGTCTTATTCCTGCAGCACCAAGCAATTTAATAGAGCCGGTGCCAAGAGAGATTAAGATATCGTTGCCGACAGTTGAAGCAGAAGAAGCAATATCAGTGTAAATCGAATCTTCAGAGCGATAATCCTTGATAACGTCCTGCATCGCCATAAAGAGTAGTTTTGCCTCTTTATGTGCTGAGGCTATCTTTGCCGTCTTCACCGAAAACAACTGAGCCTTCCGAAACGACGTTGATTTTATCGTTGCCGCCTTTAGCAGTGGTGTTGTTGCCGAGTATCCATGTGTCGAGAGTATCATCGTCGCCTCCCAGTTCTACATAATTGTTGCTGCCTCACTTGAAATTACTCAATCATTACCGCCGCCTGAATAGACGCGATTATTATCACTGCCCTCAATCCAAAGTTCATCAATGCCGTCTGTGCCATATACGTCGACAATGCGTTGAATATCAAAAATAAATTTCATTTTAATCAGTCCTTTCGAGAAGCAGAAGACCAACAAACTTTTAATGCATATTATTTGAGTTTGGTAAATCCAGAAATTAGCTTGATTATTGAATTAACTTTGTTTGAGTGTTCAGACTGAGCCTCCCCTTGACTAAAGTCAGGGGGTTCTAGGAGACAACTGGTATAGTGGAGTCTCCATTTAGGAAGTTTGGTTTATGCAACCCTTATTCCTATCGGCGTGCTCAGT
>CAJOHI010000098.1 GCA_905234365.1 uncultured Selenomonadaceae bacterium
ACTTGGAGCAATGCCGCCAACTGCTGAGTTAGGCGCAATGATGAATAACGGTCGCTCAATGTTACAAACTGCTCCTTGGGTGATACTTGCACCTGGTTTTGCTATTTTCATAACCGTCGCGATATTTAATTTGCTTGGCGACAAAATTCGTGATGTTATGGATCCTAAAAATAAAAGTTTATAGAATCCGTCGGAAATGGCGGATTTTTTTCATTAGGTGGTATTACTTTAGGAATTAGAATGTCAGAAGTAATTAAAGTTTCAAACAAAATTACATATATAAGTGTAGAGGCTAAAGACGATTATTTTATGAAAACAAGTAATACAAAATATGCTGCAATGGCAAGAGCAACAGGAAAATAGTTTATCAATTTGCAACAATAAAAATTAAGTTGAGCGAAAAAAATGTAGCGGTGATGTGATGGTCACCGTTTTTTAGTTAAAAAAATTTAATCAATATCCCCCACAAGGGCTTATTTTATTGTAATTCATCATTTATACTATAATTGCATAAAGTTAAGGACGTGATGATTAAATGAGCAGAAAAAAATTAGCCGCAGCAATTACGGCGATGTTGGCAATGTCAATATTTACTGGTTGCGGCGATGAAAGCCAAAAGGCTGATGACAAGACAACTTTCACTTATGGCACTGTTGCTTATGGCGTTGCAATGGAAAATGCTGGAACGAATCCTCATGAAAGTTACAGCGGCTGGTCAACTATTCGCTATGGCATTGGTGAAACTTTATTTAAATTCAACGAAAAAATGGAGCTTGAATCTTGGATTGCTGAAAGTTTTGAGCAAGTCGATGATTATACAATCAAAATTAAAATTAAAGACAATGTTGTATTTTCAAATGGCAAGAAAGTTGACGGCGCAGCGGTTAAGGCTTGTCTTGATGATTTACTTGCAAAACATGACCGTGCGCCAAGAGATTTAAAAATTTCCTCAATCACTGCTGATGGACAGTCGATAACGATTAAATCTTCCGAAAAAGTTCCTGCGTTGTTGAATTATCTCAGTGATCCATATGGCTGTATAATTGACGTTGAAGCTGGCGAGAATGACAGAATTGTAATTGGCACCGGACCATATAAAGCTGTAAAAGTAACTGACACGCAAATTGATTTAGTCAAGAATGAGAATTATTGGGACGAAGTCAAACCAAAAATGGATAAAGTCATCATTAAGAGTATAACCGACGGCGACACTTTGACAATGGCAATGCAAAATGGCGAACTCGACGCTGTTCAAGGTCTGCCATATTCAAGTTTGGAACTTTTCCAGAAAGACAGCGGAAAATTTAAATTAAGTCAAACGGACACTTCAAGAATTTACCAGGCAGCATTTAATTATAAAACGCCGGAGTTACAAGATTTGAACGTTCGCAAGGCAATTTCGATGGCGATTGATAAACAAAACTTCACAAAAATCTTGCTCAATGGTAATGGAACACCTGCAGTCGGACCATTTCCGGCAAATCTGTCATTCGGAGATAATGAAGTTAATACTGTGCCTTACGATTTAGAAGGTGCAAAGGCACTTTTACAAGAATCCGGTTGGACTGACACCGATGGCGACGGCTATGTTGATAAAAATGGCAAAAATCTTGAATTAAGATATTTAACTTATACCTCAAGACAAGAATTACCGCTTTTAGCCGAATCAGCACAGGCGAATTTAAAGAAAATCGGCATTAAACTTGACGTAAATGCAACCGACAATTATAAAACATTCCTCAAAAGCGGCGAATATGACATTTTCAGCAAGGCAATCGTTACTGCTCCGACCGGCGATCCGGAATATTATTTTACAAGCCATATAGTGCCTGGTGCCGTTGATAATGCCGGATTTTACGACAGTCCTGAAATCGTCCAGCTTGAAGAACAGTTACATAATACTTTTGGTGCGGCAAATCGTTCAGCAATCGCAATTAAAATGTCGCAACAAGTTTTGGACGATTGTGCCTTGTTCTATGCTTCACATTTGCGTATGTCGTTTGTAATGAAGCCAAATGTTGAAGGATTTACCGCTCACCCGTCCGATTATTATGAAATCAGATCGGAACTTGAGAAAAAATAAAAGCACCTGATAACAAGTGCCAATATTATTTATTCATGTAAAATTTTCCCCAATCGCACATTGCTGTTATGATTGGTTCTAAAGTTTTTCCATGTTCGGTGATACTATATTCAGTTTTCGGTGGTACAATAGGATAAACTTTTCGATTAATTATTCCGTCGGCTTCTAATTCTCTGAGTTGTTGAGTCAGCATTTTAGCCGTCGCTTGTGGAATTAATCGGCGAAGTTCACTAAATCTCAAAGTTTTTTCCAGCAGATGATATAAAATAATTGGTTTGTATTTTCCACCAATAATTTGTAGTACCGCATCAACTGGACAATTATAATTTTTATTTGCGATCATTGCGGCAAAATTTCAATCCAATATCCGTCGGGATCATTTATAAAATAAATTCCCATTGCTTCATTTTCGTAGCAAATGCAATTCATTTTTTTGTGCAATTCGTGCGCTTTGTCGAAATCATCAGTCGTCATTGCAAGATGAAATTCATTATCGCCGAGATTGTACAGTTCCTTACGATCTTTAAGCCATGTAAGTTCTAAAAGATGTTGACTTTGTTTGTGATCATCGAGGTAAACGAGAATGAAATCTCCCGCATCCATTCGACTGACTTCTTCTAATTCCAACGCTTCTTTGTAGAATTTCAAACTTTTTTCTAAATTCAAGACGTTAAGATTATTGTGAGCAAATTTAAACATCTTAAACTCCTTTCGATTTTAAAACAGTTCTTGCCAGACCTTTGATCCAATCTTGATGACCTTGATTCATTATATCAGGCTCAGTGTTGAATAAATCTTTAGCCGGTTTACCTTTTTGTGATTCCTGTGTCAAAATACGAACGCGACCTTCTAACAAGTCCTCAAGCAGCCAAGCATGAATTACGTCAAGACGATGGTCAGCGTCACCTTCTGCCCAGCCGTGCCAAGCAAGACGACCAGGTTTATCGCCATTTGGTGCTTCAAATTCTACAACTTCAGCTTCAATCGGAAAACCAAAAGTCTTAAATTTAAAGCGTGTATCAGCTGCCAATTTTGTTCCTTTGGTGTTATAAAATTCGATATCAGAGGCATTTTTGTAATAAGTTGTCCAGATTGATGTATCAATCAGATTGTCAAAAACATCTTTAGCAGTAATCCCCTTGACAATAATCTCATTTGAGGCAAAATTGTCAGTTGTACCAGGCAAATAATCATGTGGCCAGTTGATTTCGTTAAGCATAAAATCACTTCTTTCAAAAATTTATATTCATATTCTAACATAATCAACAATAAAGGCAAGTACTTACTTTTTAGAAATTTAGTTACTAAAATGATACTATAGTTCGGTGGTGATATATTGATTAAAATTTTTCTGACAGTGAAAGACTTGTCGATTGATTATAATAAAAAGACCGCCGTTAGTAATGTCAATTTTGAATTAAATCGCGGTGAAATTTTGGCAATAGTTGGCGAAAGTGGCAGTGGTAAGTCAACAATATTGAAGTCAATTAACGGGCTTTTAGGAAATGCTGGACGAATTAGCAGTGGACAGATTATTTTTGATAATCGTGATATTACAATAATTGATGACAACGAACGGCGCAAATTATCCGGCGAAGCAATAGCGATGATATTTCAAAATGCCGGCGCCTCATTCTGTCCGATTCGTACGATTGGCGAACAAATTTACGAAAGTGTGCAATCACATAAAAATTGGACTCATTCGGAATTTGTTGAGAGAGCGACAAAAATAATGCAGAATATCAACCTTGCAGAATCCGTTTTGAATGAATATCCATTCAGATTGAGCGGTGGTATGGGACAACGAGCCGGAATTTTAGCCGCAACAATACTTGAGCCGCAATTACTTTTAGCCGATGAACCGACTTCAGCGCTCGACACGATAACACAAGTCAGCGTGGTTAAAGAATTATTAAAACTGCGTCAACAGAAAAATTTATCAATAATTATCGTAACTCATCATATAGGCATTGCTTACTACATGGCTGATAAAGTTTTGATAATGCGACGAGGTCAAGCAGTTGAATTTGGAACTAAACAACAAATATTTGAATCACCAAAAGAGATTTATACACAAGAATTGATAAAGGCGGTGCCGAAATTTGAAAATATTGAGCGTAGAGCATGTTAGCAAAAGTTTCGGCAATAAAAAAATTCTTGATGATGTAAGTTTTTCATTAAATGCCGGTGAATGTCTTGGAATAGTCGGTCGAAGTGGCTGCGGCAAGTCAACAATGGTAAAAATCATTGCTCGTTTGCTTGAAGCTGATAATGGTCAAATAATTCTTGACGGCGAAGATATAACGCACAAAAAAAATCTACGTGAAATTTATAAAAAAATGCAAATGATATTTCAAATGCCAGAAGATTCATTTAATCCACGTCAAACACTTGGCTGGAGCATTGGTGAGCCATTGAGGAATCATCATTTTAATAATATTGACGATAAAATAAAAAATCTGCTCATCGAAGTTGGATTGACGGCAGAATTTTTTAAAAAATATCCTCACGAAGTCAGCGGCGGAGAATGTCAAAGAGCGGCTATTGCTCGTGCTATTGCATTGTCGCCAAGACTTTTAATTTGTGACGAGGCGACAAGTGCTTTAGATGTGACTGTTCAATCTCAAATTATAAAATTATTGAAAAGACTTTGCACAAAAAAAAATATTGCCTGCCTGTTCATAACTCACGATTTGGCGCTTCTGCCACAAATTGCCAACAAAGTAATAATTATGCACGGCGGCAAAATTGTCGAAGAAGGTGCGACGAACGACGTTATCAATAATTCAAAATCAGAATTTACCAAAGAACTTATGTCAGCAGATTTTTTTAATATGCTGGAATACCATTCATAGATTTAATTGACATCTCCCCACGCCTAAAGGCGGGGGATTCTTGAGTAACTAAACTAGCTTAATTCTCAAAGGACTAGCCAAAAGTCCCCTACCCTGTTACCCG
>CAJOHI010000099.1 GCA_905234365.1 uncultured Selenomonadaceae bacterium
TTGTAAACTCAAGAACACTGAGCGAAGTAGTGCTTGAAGGCTTAAATACAATGCAGTTACCTGCGGCAAGTGCTGGTGCCAATTTCCAGGCAGCCATTAAAAATGGAAAATTCCAAGGCACAATTTGACCAACGACACCTATCGGCTCATTGAGAATAATACTCATAGTGTTTTCATTAATCATAGTGGCAGTACCTTCATCAGCACGAATGACACCGGCGAAGTAGCGGAAATGATCTGCACTCATAGGAACATCAATATTGCTGGTCTCACGAATTGGTTTACCATTGTCTATTGTTTCAATCATTGCGAGATGTTCGGCATTTGCGTCAATAATGTCGGCAATTTTGAGGAGAATTGCCGCACGTGTTGTAACGTCAACTTTTTTCCATTCAGGAAATGCACGCCAGGCAGCTTTCACTGCATCATCAACGTCAGCTTTTGAACCTGCAGCACAATTAGCCAAAAGTTCGCCATTAGCTGGATTGTACACTTTGTAAGTCGCGTTTCCTTCAGCATTACGCCACTTGCCATCAATGAACAGTTGATAATTGTCCTGCCAAATTTTTTTTACATTACTCATAAACTCGCCCCCAAATATTTTAATTAAATTTTATATTAAAAATAAATTAGAAGTTAGCAAGACGCAAAATACGTTCGCAAAGCTCAGTAAATTCAATTCCGGCAGCAGCAGCAGCATCAGGTACAAGTGAAGTTTCCGTCATACCAGGCACGCTGTTGACTTCAATTACATAAGGTGTATTATCTTCAGAAAGCATTAAATCAACGCGAGCAACACCGCTGCATTTGCAAATTTCAAAGGTCTTGACCGCGAGCGCTTGAATTTGTTCTGTCAACTCGTCAGGAATTTCAGCAGGGCAAATATGAGTTGAAGCACCTTTCGTATACTTGCTTTCGTAGTCGTAACGACCACTTAAAGTTGTAATTTCAATCACCGGAAAAGCCTCAGCATGTTCAGCATTTCCCCAAACGGCAACTGTCATTTCGCGACCTTTGATAAATTCTTCAACGATAATTTCCTCACCAAACTCAAATGCAGCTCTAGCGGCGTCAGCTAAATCAGATTTCTTTTCGACAATGTAAACACCAATGCTGGAGCCTTGAGACGGAGCCTTAACGACAACAGGAAAGCCGAACATTTTTTCAATATTGTCAGCAATTTTCTGATTGCGTTCCTTAGCGGTCTTGCGATAGACGACAAATTTAGGTGTATTGATGTTCTTAGCGTTGAAAATTCGTTTAGCCATTACTTTATCCATAGTCAACGCCGAACTCAAAACACCGCTGCCGGTATAAGGTATGTCGAGCATTTCAAGTGTACCTTGAATTAATCCATCCTCACCGTATTTTCCATGAACTGCATTAAATACAATGTCACAATCACTATTTTTAATATCGTTTGCAAAAGTCTGCGGATTTAATTCCATGCCTTCAGCGTCGTAACCTTTAGATTGCAACGCCGTGAGAATTGCGCTACCTGTACGCCTTGAAACTTCAGCTTCAGTTGAAGTGCCACCCATGACTACGATTATTTTTTTGCGCCTTTTGAGCATTTCAACGAGCTTTTCGCCAACCTTATAAACATTTCCGGCACCCATAGTTATAACTAAATCGCCTTCCTCAACGACGTCAACCAGATAATCGGCGATTGCGTCAACATTCGGAATGTACGAAACGTCTTGACTTGTAGTCTCAATGACTTCTTTGAGCATGGATTCGCCGGTGACACCTTCAATCGGATTTTCGCCGGCAGCGTAAATGTCTGTTAATACTAAAACATCTGTATCTTTAAAGGCGCTTCCAAATTCTTTGAGCAAAAGTTTCGTACGTGAATATCTATGAGGTTGAAAGACACAAACAAGACGCTTAGGATTTGTTTCACGTGCCGCCTTGAGAGTCGCTGCAATTTCAGTCGGATGATGTGCATAATCGTCAACAATCCAAACATTTTTAACGTGACCTTTAGTTTGAAATCTGCGCTTTGCTCCGTGAAATTGTGAAAGACCTTTAGCAATATCCTCAAAGTCAACGCCTGTCTGCATTGCAACAGCAATAGTCGCCAGCGCATTTAAAACATTATGTTGACCGTGAATTTTAAGGCTGACATGACCGAGAGTTTCATAATTGCCATTATCGTTTTTAATGACATCAAAATCAATACCATCAGCGCTCTTTTCAATGTTCTTTGCCATTAAATCAGCGTCATTGTCAATCGCATAAGAAATTACTTTACGGTCAATCTTCGTAGCAAGCTCTTTTAAATTTTCATTATCAAAGCAAAGGACTACTACGCCATTTTCCTTGTCAGTGTTTTCGACGAAGGTTTTAAAAGCCTTGCGAATATTATCCATTGTGCCGTAGTGGTCCAAGTGATCGTCCTCAATATTCGTAACAACAGCAATTTTTGGGTGCAACTTTACAAATGAACCGTCACTTTCATCAGCTTCTGAAACAAGCCAATCACTTTTTCCGAGAATTGCACTTGTACCTAAATCTGCAGATTCGCCGCCAATTATGATTGTCGGATCAACACCTGCATTATAAAGCACAAAACCAATCATTGAAGTTGTCGTGGTCTTTCCATGTGCACCGGCAACTGCAATGCCTTTTTTGTCGTTGAGAAGTGCCGCGTTAATGTCAGAACGGTGTAAAATTTTCATTCGCAATTTTTTAGCAGTGGCAATTTCAGGATTATCTTCCGGTATCGCAGAAGAAATTACAATCGCGTCAAGGTCTTTGTTAATATTACTTTCGTCGTGTCCGATGAAGACGTTAGCGCCGCGACCTTTAAGCGTTCTGACCGTCGGAGAATCTGCACGGTCTGAGCCGGAAACTTCATAACCTAAATCAATCAAAATTCTGGCAAGTGGACTCATACCAGCGCCGCCAATACCTACAAAATGAATTTTTTTAATACCTTCTAAAATCAATTATTTCACACTCCTAATTTTAATTCGTTATTAATCATCAAACCACCATTTAAATATATTATTTATATCTATAATTAAATCGTCAAAGATAGATACTTTTATATTGGTTTTAGTTTTTGAATCTTCGTCGGTGTAAACTTTATAAACTTCATTGAGTTCAAATTTATTATCAATAAGATGATAAACCTCAACTCGCTTTGACCAAGGATCAACAATCCAATATTCCTTGACACCATATTTTTCGTAAATATCTTTCTTTTTGCCAATGTCATTTTTCATTGTCGATTCAGATAAGACTTCAACAATTAAATCCGGTACGCCGATAATTTTTTTGCGTGTCTTGACAATTTCAGGATTACACACAATGCAAAGATCAGGCATAAAATGTTCCTTTTCAGAGAAGTAGACATCTGTATTATCGCTAAAAATTGCAGCTTTAGCATTTTTTTTTATGATGTAATTGAAAAATTCAACAAAAAGCCTTCCGATAATTGTCGAATGATCGAGAGTAGGTGCCGGTGACATAATAAATTTAACGCCTCCAATAATTTCATAGCGTGGCTCACCATATACTATGCCGTCAATTACCTCACACTTTGTGCCTTCAGCGTCAAAATCCGAATCGAAGTTTTCCATTGACTTAACCTCACATTTTAAGAAAATTATCTTTTGGCAAGCTGTAAAATTATTTCGGCTATTTCTTCTGCAGCTTGAGGTCTTCCAAGTTTTAAACTTGCCTCTGACATTGACTTCAACATTGCAGGATTATCTAATAATTCAGTTATAGTATCCTGCAAAATTTCCGAATTTAAATCCTTATTTAATATCATTTTCGCTGCTCCGGCTTCCACTAATTCTCTTGCATTAAATTCTTGATGATTTTCCGCTGCATATGGATAAGGAATTAATATTGACGGTATGCCTCTTGCGGTCAATTCAGCTAAACCGGTGGCGCCTGCTCTGAATACGGCCAAGTCAGCCATTGCCATTGCTTGCGGCATATTGTAAAGATAAGGTTCAACGCGAATGTGCCGAAGTGTTTCAAGTTCAACACCTGCGTCTTTAATTTTACTTATAATGTCATCGTATTCACCTTTGCCTGTAACATGAAGATATTGAACAGTAGGATTTGTCGCGGCATTAACTAAAACGTCAACCATTGCTTGATTTATACTTCTTGCACCGCGACTGCCACCGGAAATTAAAATAACAGGCTTATCGGCTTCAAAATCAAAGTGCTGCAGACCTTCTTCACGAGTGCCTTGCAAAACTTCAGCGCGAATTGGATTGCCAGTATAAACAGTTTTATCAGCCGGGAAATGTTTCATTGCGCCTTTTACACCAACTGCAATTTTAGTTACGAACTTAGATAAAATCTTATTAGTAATGCCTGCAACGACATTCTGTTCTTGAATGAGTGTTGGAACTTTTTCAAGACTTGCCGCAAGGAGAATAGGTCCGCAAACATAACCGCCGGTTCCGACAGCAACATCAGGTTTAAAATTCTTGACGATTTTTATTGCCTTCTTGACGCTGAGAATTGCGTTTGCTGCACGTTTGAAATTTTCAAAGGTAAAATGCCGCTCAAAACCGCCAGCTAAATCCAGTGCGTAAAACGGAATATTTTCTTTTGGGATTATGTCCGATTCTAAACCTTGACGAGTGCCGACGTATAAAAACTCTGTCTCCGGAAATTTGTTTTGTATTGTTCTAATCAGCGTCAACGCAGGATAAATATGACCGCCTGTGCCGCCGCCGCTTACTATAATTTTGATTTAAATCACTTCCTAGCCTTACTTATTAATACCAATACGCGCCGCCGCTTTCTAAAATTTCGCCTTCGTTATATGCTTCAGATATTTTTCTAATCGCAAAATCAGCATAATAATAAAATGTTTTATCTTGAATTTGATGACTCAATTCTTCAGCCGTCAAATCCGGTAAACCTTCTTTGCGTCGTACTTCGTTTATTGATTCTCTAATTTCGTTCATGCTCTCAATCGTGATTTTTTCTTCGTAGTCATCTTCTGCAGGAACTTCAACATCAATAATCTCATTAATCAAGTCAAG
>CAJOHI010000100.1:0-830 GCA_905234365.1 uncultured Selenomonadaceae bacterium
TTATCGCCGATAAAGCACATCAATGGTGAAATTTCAATATCAGCTTCTTTGATTCGTGCAAAGTTTTCGACGTGTAAAGTCCACCTCTGATTCATCTGAAACACTCCTGTCATATATCAAAATTACAGTTCATAGCCAATCGCTTGCAAATTTTTACGAATCTTATATTCTAATTCGTGTGACTTCTCAAACATTCCTGCAAGTTCACTTGTAAGGCGCTGCATTTTATCATCAAACGGCTCGTCATCTTCCTGCTTTTCTTCAATTCCAACGTAACGTCCGGGTGTCAGGATATAATCTTGTCTTGCAATATCTTCAGTCGACTCAACTGCACAAAATCCTTTGACATCTTCCAAAGTTCCATTCTGAAATGCTACAAACGTATCTGATATTTTTTTGATATCATCATCACTAAAGTCACGATGTTTTCGATCCATCATATAACCAAGATTGCGAGCGTCAATAAATAATGTTTTGTTCTTCTGCTGCTTATTCTTACTGATAAACCAGAGCGTCGCAGGAATCGTAACGCTATAAAAAACTTGTGACGGTAAGGCGATAATACCTTCAATTAAATCTGCTTCAACGAGTCTTTGTCGAATTTTTCCTTCTCCATCAGTTTGTGATGACAGAGCACCATTCGCTAATACAAGACCAATTTTTCCATTGGGTGCAAGATGATGAATCATATGTTGAATCCACGCAAAATTAGCGTTATTTTCCGGCGGCAATCCATATTTCCAGCGAACATCATCTTTTAATTTGTCATAGCCCCAAGGATGATAATTAAACGGTGGATTTGCCATTATAAAATCTGCTTTAAGAGTTGG
>CAJOHI010000100.1:844-5857 GCA_905234365.1 uncultured Selenomonadaceae bacterium
CGTGCCAAAATCAGCATCTATGCCGCGTATGACCATATTCATTTTCGCCATTTTCCAAGTATCAGCATTTGATTCTTGACCATAAACTGAAATATGATTTCGATTACCGCTATGTGCCTGTATAAAATTTACGCTCTGGACAAACATTCCACCACTACCACAGCACGGATCATAAACTCTACAATTATCAAATGGCTTGAGAACGTCAACAATAGTTTTTACAATACTTGACGGTGTATAAAATTCTCCGCCCTTTGTTCCCTCATGTGCCGCGAATTGCGCTATACAATATTCATAAGTGCGACCCAATAAATCTTTGGCATTTGAAGTTTCGCTCATATCCATATTTGTAAATAAATCTACAACTTCACAAAGTACACGTTTATCAAGATCAGGACTCGCATAATTTTTAGGAAGCACATTTTTAAGTTTGAGGTTATCACGTTCAATCGCTCTCATAGCATTATCAATCGTCACGCCTATTTCCTCTTTATGTGCCTTATCAGCGATTGTTTGCCAGCGTGCTTCTTGAGGAACAAAAAAGATATTTTCTTCTAAATAAGCATCTGGATCGTCTTCAAAGCCTTCACCGTCTGTCACTAATTCTTTATAGCGTTTTTCAAATGCGTTTGATATAAATCATCAAACCAATAATGACTTTTCTATATTCTGCTGCTGGAATATGTCCCCATAAAATACATGCTGCGTCCCAAATTTGTTTTTCAAATCCTATAATTGCTTCATCTTTCTTCGCCACTATATTTTCTCCAAAACTAATTTTCCATTTTTTCAGCATATTCTTTCGCCAATTTATAAAATGTACTCTGTTTCAAGCCTGTCAATTCCATAGCAACTCTAAATGACATTTCCTTATTTTTCCAGCGAGGATACACTTCTTCCCAATTTTCAGGATATGTTATTTTTTTACGTTTAGTTGAAACCTTAAGAGCAGGAACAGTTGCAGTCTTTGAAGTTATTTTCTCTTTATAAAATGGTGTTTCATTAAAATTCAAGTCATAGCGTTTTCCAGTTCTAAGAGCTTGCTCATAACGCTGACCGTAGCACCAAAACCCCAATGTTTTGCCAAGTTCCAGCTCAGTGATATTATTTTCAGCAGCCCAAGGTAAAAGGTCATTGAAGATACCTATTTTTAAGGCATATTTTGGCTCAGGCTTGCGTGGAAAAAGTTTCGGAAATGAATTTTGTAGTAGTTTTGTTATTTCTTTTAATCTTGACGTAAAACGTGCGTGTGGACGTTGCCTATAATGTATTTTTTCCTTTTGCTGACGCTCAGGTGTTTCTGGCGTCTGTTTTTTATTTTCTACTTCATTCATAAATATCAACCCTCATTTTACTTTACAAAGTCAACTTCTTCAAATGCATACTTTGAAAGATTCTTTATTATATCTTCCATTGCCAGAGGTGGATTTTCGTACTTTTCTTTTGTGTAATCTCCATGTCCTTTATAGAATTGATTGATGAAATAATAAAATTTTAATCCTAAGTCTTGAGAATAGCCATTTTCTAATATTTGTTTATCCGGCATATTTATCACCTGTACTTTTCTATTTCAGTTAAAAATTGCTCCCATGATATATCTGGTTGCTGATTTTTTTCTTTGTTAGCTGATTCATCGTAGAAGTGTTTTATGAATTTTATCGTATCTTCAAAGCCTAAATGTTTGACTAATGATTTATAATCAGCTTCACGCATCGCAACCGAATCATTGACATCTATGTTCACCATAAAATCACGCTCCTAAATTCGCTGGATTAATTACCTTGATATTTAAATTTAGTTTACTACACGCTCTGATGAGTTTATCATCGACAGTTAAGAATATATCAGTATTTCCCAAAATAGCACAAGATAAATGAAGTGCATCCATTTCGTGCATCGATGTATTTTTTACAAGTTTTTTAGCATTTTCTACAACATTGTCGTCAACTTTTACTGTTTCGATCACCGCTTGATTGTATAACGATACAATACTTAATCTTTTGCCTATGTCATATTGGATATATTTATTATAACTCATAAATAAAAATTTCTCACTGAAGTTGCAAAAAAGTGTTATGCCGAGTGTCTCTTTTCTGATAACATTTTTATATAACCAAGTTGCAAAAAGCAAAAAGATAAGTTTTAAGCATATACTTTTCTGTTAAACTTGCAACAAAATAAGAATTTGAGTTAATCTAAATATTTTATAATCTATGTGTTTCAAAACTTTGTATATGATTTGGAGGTTACGCATTATGAAAAATCGCAACGTCAATTTACAGGAACTTCGTCAGAAAATGAAGGACTTGCAAGAACAAATTGACAGCAAAGAAAAGGAATTGAATATCGAAGTTGGTACTTGGGTACGATAGGAAACTAACCTGGATACCCTTCACGAAATTCACCAAAAATTTCGCCTCGTTCCAATCAAAAATGAGAACGAAAAATTTTCAATTAATACACAGACCACTGCACTGTAGAAGTGCATCAAGTCAACATTTTTAAATTTAGAGAGTGTATAACAACAAGCAATAAAAGGCGTAGTTACGGGCTAAAAGTGTATAACAAGGAGAAAATGACTTGTATTTTGCTCTAAGGATTTTTTCAAGAAAAAATCTCGTAGAACTAATCGGAGAAAATTTCAATTTCAGCCAATATGGTGTTGTAAACTTGTTGCAAAATATCAGGTGGAATTTTCTCAACAAAGGTGAATTTACGAGCATTTAAATCAACAGTTTTGATGTGTTCACATAAAACGAAACCTTTAGTTTTGGTTCTATCGTCAAGAGGAATGTGCAAAGGGAATTTGTTATCCGAAGTTGTAATTGGGCAGAGGATTGCCAGTCTAGCATTGGCGTTAAAAGTGTTGTTGCTTACGACCAAAGCAGGACGATAACCAGCTTGTTCGAGCCCTACTTGAGGATTGAAGTTAATCTTTATGATGTCGCCTTGATTCACCATAGTTCCTCACCAACAGGCTTACCCCAATCAACTTCACAAGGGGAATAATTTTCTGGATTAAAGCCTTTGAAAAGCTCCTTAATGTTTTTACGCTGATTTTGGGGGGCTTGCTCGATTAAGAGTTTGTTATCTTTGGTACTCAAAATAATCTTTTCGCCCCTATGCCATTGCAAAGAATCAAGCAAACGCTTAGGAATACGAATACCTTGACTGTTACCCCACTTTTGAATTGTTGCTGTTTCCATAAGTATCCCTCCTCTGTATATATAAAGTATATACTAAGAATGATATATTGTCAATAAAGAAGTTACAAATGGCTTAGTTACAGCTTTCTATTGTTTTTTGTTTCATAAGAGAGGCTTTCAAGGCTGTCAGAATAAGGAAATCGACGAGAAGGGGTCTAGCGTTCGATTTAAGCCCTGTTTTTTTCTCAGACGTAAAATATTTATCGACGCTTCTAGGGGCAAATTTTTTCTTTCCTCTACTCGGTTTTTCGAGGTGAGGAAATTTTTTGTTTGTAGCCGAAAAATAGAAACATCATTTTTTGAGAAATGTTCACTTGCACATTTCACTGTGTGAAACGCTCAATTTAAGTTGATTTGATGCGGATAGAGCCGCTTCAAAATTTAGAAAAAGCCGCTCAAAAATTTTTCGCTGAACCTAAACAGTTGAAACGGATCGGAAAGATGACAAAATTTCAGGCAACGGCAAGTTCAATTTTCATTGACTTTCACGGCACTTATCGGCAAGATAAGTGGTAAGTGAACTTTCCATTCGGAAAAGAATTTTACAACTTTTTATTGCAATATTCTTAGTTTTTACTATAATTTGTATAATGTAGCATTTTACTACAAAAGGTTAGGAGTGATGAAAATGGCATCAATAAGTGTGAGAATGGATAAAGAATTATTCGATGCAGCTTCCATTGAAGGAAAAGCAAACTATCGTTCTGCCGCTCAACAACTTAATCTTTGGGCGAAGATAGGAAAGAATGCCCTTGCGAATCCTGATTTACCCATTTCCTTTATTCATGATACGTTAATCGCAAAAGAACAAGAAAAAGAACCGTTTTTCTTTGAGGATTAGTCTATGGATATTTTACAATCTCTTGAATTTCGTAAAGTGTATAAAAAGTTGCACTCTAATGTCCGTGTCATAGTGAATGAGCAAATTCAACTTGTCGTGCAAAATCCAAGCATTGGAGAAGAAAAGAAACAGGATTTACAAGGAGTTTTTGTGCACAAATTCAAAATCAACAATTTGCTTGCTTATTCATTTGATGAGACCAATTTGACTTTATTGACTTTAGGAACACATGAAAACTTCTATCGAAACCTCAAACGCAAATAGAATTTCTCAATAAACGAAAAAACCGCTGACGCACATCAGCAGTTCCTTCGTCCTTGTCTCTCCATTGCTTTTTGGTATAATCCCCTTGTTGAAAAAATTAACCAAACAGAAAGAAAGGTGTTTTTTGTATGTCTGATTTTATCAAAGTTGAGGATAAAAAGCAAATGAATTCTTCTAAACCTGTTTTGACTTTTGAATATGTAGAGGAAGAAAAAAGTTACAAAGACGCGATTCTGGTAGTTCCAGAAACTCATTATTCGCCAAAGGATAAGGTAAGTCATCTTACTTGGAATAACCGTCTCTCAATAGGTAATGATTTTGGCGTTATCACAATTATAGCAACATTCAAAAATAAAAACAAAAAGAATACAAACCAGTCATTTTATGAGATAATAAACTCAGGTGAAGAAAATGTTGAATAATCAAGCAAGAAATAGTCTAGTAAATGTCTATGAAAAATTTAAGGACGCAAAAGAAATGGCTGCATCATTTGGAGTTACACAATGGAAGGTTTATAGACTGGCAAAGCAAATGAAAAGAACGGGATCAGTAGATTTACAAACATCAACACGAGGCAGAAAGCCTAAACTCAGCATTTCAAAGAAAGAAGAAATCAAGAAACTGCTACTTAAAGAGCCGGATTTAACAATAAATGAGATACAAGAACGTCTGAGCTTGAAATGTAGTGAATCAACAATATGG
>CAJOHI010000101.1 GCA_905234365.1 uncultured Selenomonadaceae bacterium
TGTCGGTGGCAAAATTCTTTCAGATCATGCCAGATCACTTGAAATGGCAGGACACGCTTATTTAGATAAAAATGATGAATCGCAGCTTGATTATATACGCAAAAATCACGCAAAGGTTTTAAAACTTTATGACGCTTTCACTGAAGAAGCGGAAAAACGAAATTTAATGTAAATTAATCAAATAAAAATGAGCAGGCAAAAGTTTTCAACCTGCTCTATTTTTTTGTTAAAAATCAACTTATAAAACTTTCCACTTTTCAAAAGTCTTCGTTAATTTTTGCCTCAATAATGCTTTTCTGTCAGCAAAAACTTTTTCAAAATTATCGAATTTAAAATTATAGTTATCATCCGTCGGCAAACAATGCTCTTTTAATATAGTATCTTTTGTGTCTTCCAAAATAAAAATGATCCGATTGGAAAGCCGCGCATCAAACTGTCGAAGAGTCTTTCAATTTGATCTGTATCCTAAACGAATGATCTTTGAATTGCCGGAAGATAAAATTTTTTTCTTCAAGACCTTGAATTAATTCTCTGACGTTCATTGATACAAATTTTGACATATAATATAATCAACCGCCTTTCATTTATGCAAAATTGCTAAGTTAAATTGATTCTAACATTGTTACAATTCATTGTCAATATTGCAAAATTTCTGTTACTTTTACAATTTGAATTGACAGAAAAATTAAATAAATGTAAAATATCATCATAATGTTGTTCAATTTTTTTGATTGGAGTTGAAATCATGGAGCATTTTGACAAGAAAGCCATTGACCTCAGAGTTAAAGAAGGTTTGCCGTTTAATCATCATTGGCATAATCAATTCCACCTGGAAATGCCGTTCGGTTTGATTAACGATCCGAATGGTCTGACAAAACTTGGCGATACTTACCATATCTTTTTCCAGTGGAATCCGCTCGGCGTCGTTCATAAAAATAAGTGCTGGGCACATACGTCTACAAAAGATTTTATCAATTATACTGTGCCGGAACTTTCACTTTGGCCGACTGACGTTCACGATAAAGACGGCTGCTACAGCGGCTGCGGTCTCGTCGAGAATAATTCCGTTCGTGTCCTCTATACTTGCAACTCAAAAGACCCGAACAATATCAGAACATCAGCACAGCGCTTCGGAACGCTTTTAAATGACGGTCACGTTGAGAAAGATGAAATTGTCGTGCCGGATAATCCTGAAGGTTATACCGCACATTTCAGAGATCCAAATTTGTTTACTTATCGTGGCGTTCGTCATTTTGTAATTGGTGTTCAGCGCAAAAACGAAACCGGCACCGCGTTAATTTACCGCGAAGCCGGCGAGGGTGATGAATGGGATTTACTCGGAGAATTGAAAACCGATTATAAAAAATTCGGTTATATGTGGGAATGTCCTGGACTCGTAAAATTTGATGACAATTATTATGCGCTGATTTTCAGTCCTCAAGGTCTCGAAGAAGAAGAATTTCAATATCAAAATATTTTCCAGGCAGGTTACATTGCCGGTCGTTTAAGTCTCGATTCAATGGAAATGATTCACGGCAAATTTGAGGAACTCGATAAAGGTTTTGATTTCTATGCTCCGCAAGTATTCAGCAACACTGACAAAAATATTTTGCTCGGCTGGATGGGTATGCCTGATAAAGATGATGAATATCCGACAGGCGATGAAGGCTGGAAATTCTCATTGACAATGCCGCGCGTGTTGACTTTAAAACAAGGTCTTATCGTTTCTCAACCTGCCGAAGAATTAAAGACACTTCGTAAATCTTCCGTTGATATTAATGACAAAGAAGCTACAACAATTCGTCAACAACTTAGCGCCGGCAGTGAATCAGATTTAAAATTTAAACTCAATGACGCAAAACAAATCAGTTTAACTCTGAAATATGGCGACGAACAAACTGATATTAATTTTGACAAGTCAACACAGGCTGTGACGATTGACAGAACCGGTATGAAACTCGGCGGCAGAGGAAAACGCAGATTTAAAGTTTATGCCGATTCGACGCTTAATGTTCAGTTGTTCGTTGATCGTACTGCTATTGAAATTTTCTTCCAAGACGGTGAACAAGTCGCAAGTTTCTTCTTATTTCCTAAAGATGACATAAAGCCTGAATTGATAATTTCTACCGATTCGCCGGTTGAAGTCAGCGGAAAAATTTACGAACTTGGCACCTTTAACTTTGCATAAAAATTTTTTAACTCAGTGGTGCTGATTCTGAATGAAGAAACCCTTGACCATATTCGCAGCCTAAATTTTTTAGCAATTCTTCCTGCTCTTGCGATTCAATACCTTCACATGCAACGCGCATTTTTAATTTTTTGCCGAGCGTTATGATACTTGATAAAATTTCCTTCATTCGACTTGAACTAACTGACGAATCAATTAAACCTCTGTCAATTTTCATTTCATCTATCGAAATTTGATTCAGCAAATTGTAAGATAAATAACCTTTTCCAAAATTATCAATGGTTACGGAAAAGCCAATTTTTTGGAGCGCATTTAATATTCCGGTTATGCGCTCTATTTGTTTGTGTTGAATTAAATCTTCAAAGGCGGTTTCGGAAAATTCTAATTTGATTATTCCACGTGGTAATTTATACTTTTTGAAGATAGATTTTACTTTTTCGATATAGTGTTCTTCGGTTAAGTGCAGATTAGATTGATTTACGGAAATTGGCTTAATTTGTGCCTTTTCATCAAGGCGGCTGCGCTGAAATTTGCAAACTTCTTCCAAAATGAAATAGTCAACAGATATTATAAAACCATTGCGCTCAAATATTGGCATGAATTTATTAGGCAGCAAAAAGCCAAGTTTTGAACTCTGCCAGCGAACAAAGACCTCAAGACCAACAACATTATGAGTTTTTAAATCATATTCGGATTGATACCAGGCCTGAAACTCGCCATCTTTAAGAGCCGTTTCCATATTTGCTTCAACTTGTTCCTCAAAATTTAAATCTTCCTGCAATTTAGTACTGAATGTCAAAACTTCTTCCGTCGCGGCATCACAAGCAATTTTAGCATTACCAATAATTTGTGTTAAATCGTTGCCTTCAACCCTGCAGATACCAGCTTTAATTTGTATCCAAATGCGTGAATCTTTCGTGACAATATAACCGTATTCGTGAATCGCTCCAAGTGCAAGTTTTGAGATCGCAGCGTTGCTTTCCGCCTTGCAAAAACAAGTTAAGCTGCCAATTTCTTCGCCTGTTGAAACTATCTCAACCCAATCTTGAGATTTTAGCTTTTCCGCCATACTTTTAAGTTGTTCACTACGCAAAATTTGGTCATATTTTAAATGTCTTTCATTGTTATCAACGGTTGCAAAATGAACGATATAATGATTTAAATCTGAGTCAAAATCTGATTCTGTTTCTTGCTGCAAAATTTTTTGAGCTTCTTTGCGTAAATATAAAACATTAGGCAGATTGTATCTTGAATCCGTGTAGGCAAGGTGATGAATTTGACTTGTATGACGGCGGCGCAAACGAATGCGATACCATGAGGCAGCAGCAATGATCGCAGCAATCAACAGAAAAATTGCCATAGCACGAAGCGGATAATGATAAATCAACCATTGTAAACTAAAATGACTTGGTGCGTTTATTTCTCCATTAACCGAATTATGAATTTTGCTTGTGTCAAGATGATTGACTTCTTTGTTGAGGATTCTCCAGAGTCGGCTATCAGAACCGGTGTAAACACCTAAACTCAACTCGTCAGAAAAATCACTTTCAGAAGCAACTTCCAAATTATATGAATTGGTTTCCTCAATCATATATGGGACTTCACTTCTCGGAGCGTATAAAACATCAGCGCCGCCTTCATTGACAATTTTAAAACAGTCCTGCAAATTTTCAGCGTAAATTCTATTCTCTGAAGGATAAGTCGGAAAAATAAAATTTTTAGTGTAAAGCAGATCCGGAGCACAAGCAACAATTTTAAAATTATCCTCTACGTTGTTTCCACGACGAGTGACAGGAACATAATCTAATTGCAAATACGCTTGAGTTGGTACCATATTCATATCATTTGCCCAACTGAAGTCGCAAATACAATCAGCAACAAAATCAATCTGTCCGTTTTTTATTAATTGTTTGGTTTCTTCCGGTGAAGTGGTATCAATTATTTCAATTTCAATATTCAAATCATCAGATATTTGCTGAATAAGGCGAGGTATTACGCCATGAATTTTGTTATCAGCGCCTTTATAGGCATAAGGTTTATTTTTCAAAAAAATTGCGGTTTTGAGAACTTTTTTTTGTACTAAATATTCTTTTTCTTGATGATTTAAAATTAATGGAAAGCCGCCGGTTCGCAAATATTTATCGTTAAGGCGATTTCTTATATTTGGTTGATCCATTAACATTTCGTCCATTGCAATATTCATTGCGGCAAGCAAATCTGTTCTATCTGTCCTGACGAGCAGACGGTAACTTTGACGGTCAAAAATAGACGCAACATTAATTTCTTTATTCGGCTCAAGCATTGGCGAAATATAACCATCGAGTTCACGGTGCTGAAAAGCTTCTTCCATATCATAAAAAGTCGAAAAATTTACAAGTTCATAGCTGAAACCTTCATTTGCAGCAACTTTTGGCAAAGAAGGCAGCGGAGCATTTGAAGGAATGGTTCCAATCCTCATTTGCGAAATAATTTTACCGTCATGAGTGACGAGTTTCATTGGATAGCGCCCGATTACGTGATCTGTTCTTGTGACATTTTGCAGTGTACGATAATCGCCGGGCATTGCAGGCAAAACGTCAATTAATCCGCTCTGCAGCTTTTCATTACATTCTTGCCACTTTGTACAAGGTATATATTCAAATTTCCAATCGCCATATCTTGCTAAAAATTCCATGTACTCATAACCGTAACCGCGCAAATGTCCGGCTCT
>CAJOHI010000102.1 GCA_905234365.1 uncultured Selenomonadaceae bacterium
CTGAAACAATTATATTTATTGTTATTATATCTTGGATTATTGGCGGAATTATTTTGTATCGCAATCATTTGAGGCATGAACATGTTAAAATTATTCAACATATGGCTTACACTGATGCCAGATATAATTTACCTAATCTTGCCTGGCTTGAAAGTGAAATGCCGCAATTTTTGTATAAAATTCGCACTGAAAAATCAACAAAAAATATTTATATAGTCGTCTTCGGAATGGAAAGTAAATCTTCAATAGTTGCACAGTATGGCGAAGACCTCTTAATAAAACATATGCAAAATTCTTCAAAACAGCTAAACGAAAAAACTTGGGTTGAAATGACGGCAACGGGTTTAGCGGCGAGTAATTTAATTTGCGTTTGTCAGGCTGAAAGTGACATGCAGATAATTGAATATGTAACAGAGACATTACCGGAGTACAGTTATATTGAGACGAAGGATTCAAAAATTTGGCTGCACATGAAAGCCGGTATTTGTGAATATAAATTGAACGATTTATCAGTCCGTCAAATCGCCGAAAAAGCTAACGTGGCTCGCCTTAATAATTCAAATCAAGATGTTCAAATTTTCAACGACAAAATGCAGGAAAATTTAACATTGCAAAATCAAATTGAAAGCCATATGGAAAAGGCATTGGCTGACGGTGAATTTAAAGCTTGGTATCAACCAAAGTATGATATTAAGACGCGGCGAATTATTGGCGCTGAAGCATTGGTGCGCTGGACGAGTTCAGAGATGGGATTCATGCCGCCTGGTAAATTCATTCCACTATTTGAGCAAAACGGTTTTGTTATACCTGTCGATTATTCCATTTTAGAACAAGTCTTTCAACTTCAAAAGCAGCGATTAGCCGAAGGTAAAGAAGTTGTGCCCATTTCCGTAAATCAATCACGTCTGCATATAACTGAGGAAGGTTATCTTGACAAAATTAAGGCAATTATCGACAAATATAAACTTTCGCCGACCGGTTTGATTGAATTGGAACTCACAGAAACGGTTTTTGGCGATTTCGATCAGAATACCAATCAAAAACGTGCAGCCGAGATAATTGGCAAGCTGCACGAAATGGGTTTTACTATTTCAGTTGATGATTTTGGCAGTGGTTATTCGTCGTTTATGATGTTGAATCATTTGCCGATGGACGTGATGAAAATTGATAGATCACTTCTTGACGCTTCCGGTGATTCTCAAAGAATGAAAAATATTTTGGCAAATGTCATTGAACTTGGTCACACTCTCAATATGCAAGTCATTTGTGAAGGTATTGAGACTCATGAACAGGAAAAACTTTTGCTTGAACTTGGTTGTAATTATGGTCAAGGTTTTTTGAATGCTAAACCAATGCCGTTAAACGATTTCATTGCCTTTTTTGAAAAGCGCAATTCTGAAGTCGCTTGAGAATATTAATTTATTGATGACTAAAAAAATTCGCCTTGTAGCGAACTTTTTTATTGTAAAAATATTAAATTGATCTGGTTAAACCGCCGCCGCAACTTCAGCCATTAAATTACTGATAATTTCTTTGACAGACAAAATTTTTTGAATGCGCGGCATAAATTCGCCGGTAAAAACTAAACCTGTCTCTAAATCGCCTTGTTGCGCTCTGATTAAAGAACGAATTATGCAAAAATTATGTTGACAGGCTTTTAAGCAGTTATCACAAACTTTCGGCGGCACCGGTCCTTCCATGACTCTTTTTGAAAATGGTGTTCTAACGGCACGACCTGGCAAGCCAACCGGACTATGAATTACAACTATGTCTTCCGGTTTTGATTTCAAATAATATTCTTTGAGTGCAGGCGCTGCATTTGATTCTTTACTTGCAGCAAATCTTGAACCCATTTGCACACCGTTTGCACCTTTGCGAATTAAATCAACTATATCTTGACCAGTTAAGACACCGCCTGCCGCTATGACCGGAATTTTTACCGCCTCACGGATCGGCGCAATTAAATCACGTACGGAAATATCTGTGCCTAAATGACCGCCGGCTTCTTTGCCTTCAACAACAATAGCAGAAGCGCCGAGTTTTTCAGAAATTTTAGCAAGTTTAACTGATGAGACAATAGGCACAATCGGCGTCTTTGATTCTTTACCTAAACCGAAAACATCGCGCGAAAATCCGGCACCGGCAACGACTAAATCTATGCCTTCTTGAATTGCAGTTTTCACGACGCCGGCAAAATCTTTTGCTGCAACCATTATATTTATTCCAATTATGCCTTTAGTCAGCGCACGAGCGAGCCTTATTTCATAGCGAAGTTCGCCGTGAGACATACCGGAAGCGGCAATTAATCCTATGCCGCCTTCGTTTGCAACTGCCGCCGCAAGTCTCGCCGTTGACAGACGAATTGCCATGCCGCCTTGAACTATTGGCAGTTTTGCAATTTTATCGCCAATTTTCAATTCCGGAAGCTTCACAAGCATTCCTCCAATACTTTTTCTTCAAAAAAACCCGCGAATCCGGCCTTTCAGCCAAGCCTTCACGGGATTCTGATAATTAATGCCGAACTAAATTACTCTTTTGCGCCGGCATCAATATATTTTACAATATCGTTGACGGTTTTAATTTTTTCAGCTTCTTCATCAGGAATTTCGACGCTGAATTCTTCCTCAAAACGCATAATCAATTCAACAATATCCAATGAATCCGCACCGAGATCATCAACGAAAGTTGAATTTGGTGTAACTTCATCAGCTTCAACACCGAGCTGATCTGCTACGATAGTTCTAACTTTTTCAAAAGTTGCCATAATAGTTTACGCCGCTTTTTAAAAATATATCAAATAAATGACACATTTAAGCGACTTTCCTCCTTCATTTTAATTAATTTTGTTAAAAATAAACAACGGAGATATTTTATAATTTTTAACGTTGCCTGTCAACAATTTAGTTTATGTTTAAAAATATCAACTCAAAAAATTTTCAACTTACATTGACATGCCGCCGTCAACGCGAATAACTTGACCTGTTATATAAGATGCTTCTTCTGAAACTAAGAATTTAACGGCTTTAGCAACATCTTCCGGTTTTCCAATTCGACCAAGCGGAATTTCTTTTAACATTGCTTCTTTAATCTTTTCAGGAATTACAGCCGTCATATCAGTTTCAATAAATCCAGGCGCTACAACATTGATGTTAATTCCACGAGAAGCAAATTCTTTAGCTGCAGATTTTGAAAATCCAATGACGCCAGCTTTTGCCGCAGCATAATTCGTTTGACCTATATTACCAGTTAAGGCAACGATTGAGGCCATATTGACAATACGACCGCTGCGCTGTTTCGTCATCAATTTAGATACGGCTTTTGTGCAGTTGAAAACGCCTTTGAGATTAGTATTAATAACCTCATAAAAATCGGATTCTTTCATTCGCATAAGCAAATTATCACGAGTAATACCGGCGTTATTAACCAAAATATCAATCTTTCCAAAAGTCTCAACAACTTTTGCCGCCATTTCTTCGACAGCTTCAAAATCTGCAACGTCAGCTTGAACTAAAATCGCCTCGCCGCCATTAGCTTCAATTTCGCTTTTGACTTCTTCAGCCTTTGCAATGTTGCCAGCGAAATTTATTACAACTTTAGCACCTTCAGCAGCTAATTGCAGTGCGACAGCTCGACCGATTCCACGAGATGCACCAGTTACTAATGCAACTTTACCTTCAAGTAGCATAATTATCGTTGCCACCTCTCATTATCAATATGTTGCAAATATATCACAAAGTTTTCAAATTGTCTATAGTTTTGTTAAGACTTTCAATATCTTCAACATTTAGGCTTACAATTTTTTTGTCAATTCTCTTGTTAAAGCCGCATAAAGTTTTGCCTGGACCTGCTTCAATGAAATTATCTGCGCCGAAATTTTTCATTGTATTGACACAAGCAATCCATTTAACCGGATGATCTGCTTGCGTAATGAGATTTTGTTTGATAACTTCCGCTTTTGTCTCAAGTTCGCCATTGACATTTGCAGTAATTGGGAATTTGGCATCACGGAAATTAACTTTATCAAGTTCCAATGCTAATTTTCTAGCAGCGGGAGCCATTAAAGTACTGTGAAATGGTGCACTGACAGGCAGTACAACAGCCTTTTTAGCGCCGATGGCTTTCAATTCCTCAACGGCAGCGTCAACACCTTTAGCAGTTCCAGCGATAACAGTTTGACCAGGACAGTTAAAATTAACCGCTTGCACGTCGCCGACTTCTTTGGAAATTTTACTGCAAATCTCAACAATTTTATCATCATCAAGACCAATAATCGCTGCCATTGAACCTTCACCAACAGGAACAGCTTCCTGCATGAACTGACCGCGCTTGTGGACAAGTAAAACAGCGTCTTTAAAATCCAGCACATCAGCAGCAACTAAAGCAGAATATTCGCCAAGACTGTGACCACCTGCAATATCTGGTTGAATGTCATTTGATTTTAAAATTTCGCTTGCAATAACACTGACAATCAAAATTGCCGGTTGAGTATTTGCAGTCAACTTTAAATCATCTTCAGAACCTTCAAAGCACATCTTTTTAATAGAATAGCCAAGTACCTCATCAGCTTCGTCAAATAATTTTTTAGCAATGTCGTAATTGTCATAAAAATCTTTACCCATTCCAACAGATTGGGCACCTTGTCCAGGAAAGATAAATGCTAATTTTCCCATATCTTCACTCATTTCAATTAATAGTTAAATTTTAATATTTACTTTGAATATTTTCGACAACTTTAGGCAGACCGTTCACAATGTCTTCAATTATTTGCTTAACCGGTTTAATATCATCAAGCATACCGGAAATTTGTCCAATCATTAC
>CAJOHI010000103.1 GCA_905234365.1 uncultured Selenomonadaceae bacterium
AAGCCGGCGGATTCTGCTATCATCGACATTCGCCTTAAAAATAAGGTCTTACGATGTCTCCTGCAATGGTCGATGCCCCAACCATATATCTTACGAAGAGGCAGCTTTTACCCCTGCTCATCTTCAAGCGTATTTTAGCAAAAGAATTTACAAAATGCAATAAAAATTTAGCGGCTTACATCCCCATAGCTAAAGCTAGGGGCTTTTCGGCGCATTTCGGTAAAAGCTCAAGAACTTCTTTATTGATTTCTTTTTTGTGCAACTGTTCAAGAGAAAGACCGGTAATTTTACTTAGTCTTACCAGCTCATCTTCACTGTAATAATCAACAGGGAAATGATCTCTTTTTTGAGAATTGTGACTGCTGCAAAGACAAGTTGCCGTTTCGTCAAGTCTATATAAATACGCAAGGGGCATTGTGTGATCCAAAGCCATTTCCTTTAATTTAATAGGATCAGAGTCAGGACCACATTTAAAACAACGCTTATCAAATTTTTTCCAAATGTATTTAGAAAATTCCTTTTTTGTTCTTTTCTCAAACTCAAAATGAATCAAATTTCTGTCAAGCAATTCATTAACTAATACCTCAATAGCTCGCCGTCTTAGTCCGTCTTCCTTGAATTGCTGCGCGTTGCGTTGAGGATTAAGCGGAGCATTAACAAAAAATTTTTTACACGCTTTACATTCAAGCTGATGACCATAATACGAAATGACTTTGTTGTTTTCGATATTCAATCCAAGTAAGTCATTAGATTTAAGTTCGGATTTATTTTGAATCTCATATGCTCTAAAAGTTGAATGTTTACATGGAGCTTTCTTTTTGCAATGGAGCGAGAAGCTCAATGTTTTTAACTCGTCTTCAATATTTATTGGCAAATAACGTCCACAACGGTTACAGCTTTTAAGGACAACTCGTTTGCCTTCTACAAATTCTCGTTTAGATTTAAGATAGCGATCAATAGGTAAATCTGAGCGAAGGTAGTATAGATAAGGAACGTGCATTTTTGTTTTTTTATAGAAACTCTCTTTGCAGGAATTATCCAAAAATTCATTTTTAGAAACCACATCAAAATCAAAAGAAATAAAGTCAAGAACGTTTCTTTTTTTACTTGAGATTTTCATTTTAACTACAACGTCCGTTATATATGAATCCTCATTAATGCTTTGCTCAATATGGATTCCAATATTTTTCCAAGTTTCGCTTTCAATTTTTTCTTCCAAATATTTAACATATTCTTCATCTTCGTAACAATAACTCATTTCTAAAGATAATTTGGCTTTTTCTCTTGAGAAAATATATCCACCAAAAGCAATAATAGAAATGCCTTCTTCAAATAGTTCAATTAAATCTAAATCAGACCTTTTAAATTTACATTTGACAGAATCATCTTCGCAAATATATCGTTCTGCATGTATAATTCGACATTCGCCACCGGTAGTTTCTTCACAAGTATGATATCCGCTTTCGCGAGTTACCTCACGCCTTCGATATGTGCGTAAATTGTTTTGACTCATTGCAGCCGCCTCCAATGTATAAAAATTTATAACTGCCGAAAAAAAATGAACCGCCCAACTCATGACTGAAGTCGCGAGTACGTGGCGGCATTTAATCAAATGATAAAATATTTTAATCAAGTTCGTTGGCGTCCTTCGGAACATGTGCCAAAATTTTCTTGCCGCTGAACATACTTGAAACTTCGCTTTCACCTTCCATAAATTCAGCACGCAAAACCATATAAAAATGACCGATCGCAAAAATAATTATAAGCCATGCAACGTAATGATGAATATAATGAGACATCATTTCACTTCCAAGAATCGTATTAACCCAGCCGAACAAGAGACCACCGGTTGAATTTGGCGAATTCATAAAGTACATCGCAAAGCCGGTTAAAATTTCTATTGCAACCATTACATAAAGTCCAGCATAAGAAGCACGAGCAAGCGGATTTCTCAAAAACGGTGAATGATGAGGCTTTAATAACATGTAATGCAACGCAACCTCGACGGTTTCACTGTAAAAATGACCTTCCCAAAATCTTGGAAACAGCCTATCACCTTTGTTGATTATAAAGCCGTAAATTCTCAAAATAAACGCAGCACAAAAGATAAACGCCGCGATAAAGTGAATGTCACGGACAAGGTCCATAGACATCATTGTATAAGTCGGCTCCGGAGACATTACGTCCATAGGCTTAGTTATGAGTAAACCGGTTCCAAAGAGCGTAAGGATCATTACAACCATAATCCAGTGGAAAATTCTCAAAAACGGACTGAAAATATAATATTCTTTGCGCTTAACATCTTTGACTGATTTCATAAAAATCACCTCCAATTTTAATTCGGAATAATGAATCGTGATTAGTTCATAATTCTAAATTATCTTTTGTAAGGATCCGTTGATATAAGCTGAATTTCTTCACCTTTAGCATTATACATATGAGTAGCACAAGCCATACAAGGATCAAATGAGCGAATAACCTTTGCAATTTCCAATGGTTTTTCCGGTATTTGTACGTGAGTATCCATCATTGCAAGTTCATAAGCACCTTGACCAGCTTTATCATCACGCGGACAAGCATTCCAAGTCGTCGGTACGATACATTGATAATTGTCAATCTTGCCGTTTTTGATAACTGTCCAATGACTCAAACCGCCACGTGGTGCCTCATACAGACCAACACCATAACATTCGTTTGGCCAAGTGTCAGGATACCATTTTTCATTGTTAGTAACTTGAGTGTCACCGGTTTTGAGATTTTCGATCAGCTTGTCAAAGAAGAATTTATTAATTTCAGCGTTAAGTTGACAATCAAGCGCACGGCAAGCAGTACGACCAACCATTGTAGGCATCCAAACTTCAGGTGGTACACCAAGTACGCTGGTAACAGCATTGATTTGGTCAACCATCATCTGTTCTGCCCAAGTGATATTCGGCAGCAAACCGCGTTGAGATTTAGTATAAATAACAATGTATTTAGCAAGCGGTCCAACTTCGCAAAGTTTTCCGTTATATTTTGGAGTTTTAAGCCAGGAATATTTGCCGCCTTCGTTGAGCGTTTGCCACATTGTCGGCGTACCTTCTTTTGGACCGGTAAACTTATCTTTGGTAATTCCCATCCAAGGGTGCAAGTCTGCCGGTGAATTTACCGGATACTCATACCAAGCATGCTCAACACCTTCAGCAAATCTGTCGTCGCGCTTCAAGGTTTCGCCATTAATTGGATAAACTGTAGCACTGCCAACGCCGCTTGCAAAGTTTTCGACAACGGCATTTGATCGAATCAGCAAATTACTAAAGTAACCGCCGCTTGAAGTTCCATTGTAGCCGTCCATTGGATATGAACCAAATGACAGGACACGAGTTTTAGCAAGGCCGCCGCCGTCAACTTTTCCAGCCTTGACGTAGAGGTTGCCAATAGCAATGAGATCCGGAATGTAATAATTATTTACGAGCGTACGACCCATATTGATAGCGCGGTCAACTATTGCAAGACGAGCAGTATTAACAGGCGCATTGCCGTCAGTCAACGAAATTGAACAAGGCATGCCGCCAACAACGTAATGAGGATGAGGATTTTTGCCGCCGAAAATGACATGAGGTGTTACAATTTCTCTCTGTTTGTCAAGCATTTCGAGGTAATGGGCAACAGCAAGAAGATGAACTTCATTCGGCAAAATATTATAATCAGGGTGATCCCACCATTGAGCGGCGAAAATTCCGAGTTGACCGCTTGCGACTATTGCTTTTACGCGGTCTTGAATTGCGGAAAAATATTGAGGTGTTGCAGCCGGAAAATCGTGTGCATAAGCCTCAGTTGGAATTTCTGTCGGAACTTTAAGAGGCAGTCTGTAAGCATTTAACAATGCCGTTTGCAAACTAGCCGTTGCCGCCGGATCTGCTTCAGCAGCTTTAAGTGGACTAACCCAATCGAGTGCATGAAGATGATAAAAATGTACAATATGATCCTGTACTGTCAAAGTCGCAGCCATAATATTGCGAATATAATTAGCATTCTTTGGAATAGAAATTCCAAGAGCGTCTTCAACTGCTCTAACCGAAGCCAGAGCATGAGCCGTAGTACAGACGCCGCAAATTCTTTGAATGTAAGCCCAAGCATCGCGAGGGTCTCTGTCTTTCATAATGAGTTCTAAACCGCGCCAGGCGGTACCGGAGGACAAAGCATCAGTTACAGTACCGCTGTCATTAACGGTGACTTCAACGCGCAAATGCCCTTCAATTCTAGTTATAGGATCTACAACAACATGTGGCATTATTTTCACTCCAATCAAATTCGTAACGCGAAATACGGAATTAAATTATTCCGAATTGCGAATTACACATTAGTCGTGGTGTTCTTCTTCAAGTAAGTTTTCACGATTGTTGCGCTGAATTATACTTGCAACTGCATGACCTGCAACACCGACTGCCGTTGCCGCAGCAAGTCCTACGCCAATCTTATCGGCATCGCCAAGTTTGTCGTATTTAGGCAGCCTGTCAGTAAATGGAGCTTCGTCCCAGAAATTAGAATTGGAACAGCCAATACAAGGCGCACCGGATTGAATAGGATAACTCATGCCTTGCCACCAACGAAGATTGCCGCAAGAATTATAAGTTTCAGGACCTCTGCAGCCTAATTTATAAAGACACCAACCGGCTTTTGCTCCAGCATCATCGAA
>CAJOHI010000104.1 GCA_905234365.1 uncultured Selenomonadaceae bacterium
TTTATCAATTAATTTTAAAGACCGAAGAATTTGGCAGAGCAGTAGATAAAATTACCGTTGAAACTAAGGATTTAACCGAACGAATTAACCTTTATTTGAATAGACGTTTCCATTGGTATGTTTGGAATAAACTTTTCAGACGCGATTTTCTGATTGATAACAAAATTGAGTTTACAAATTTAATTTCGTCAGATGATATGATATTTTGTTTTGAGTGTCTTTGTCTTTCCAAAAATTATGTACGCATTCCAAATGTAATTAACATTTATCGAAGCAGGAAAGACTCCGTTTCGCATCGTTCAGATTCAACAAAGCAATATATACATCAATGGCTTTCAACGATAATCAAAGGTACAGAATATCTGGATAAATTTATGGCTAAAGTTGAATTTTTTGATAAAAACCCAGAATTAAAATATTATGTCATTGATTTTTTTATACGAGAACATTTGTATTATTTTTCAAATTTGTATAGTCAAAATTCGATTGAAGTAATAGAATCTTTGATTAGAAAAGAATTTCAAAATAGTGACAATATAACTTTGACAGTTCATCTTTTTAACCTTGTAAATATTTATCGTTTAAAATTAATTCAAACACGGAATTAAAATTTTTTAGTTGAGGTGATGATCTTGAAATTAAATGAAAAAACTGCACATGAATTGCATGAAATGTTGGCAAATAAAAAAATCTCTGCCGTTGAATTGACGGAAGATGTTTTCAAACAAATTGATAAGACTGAAAATAAAATTGGTGCTTATGTAACTTTAACTCGTGAAGAAGCTCTAAAAAGCGCTAAATTTGTTGATGACAAGATTGCTGGCGGCGAAGAAATTGGGGTCTTGACCGGCATACCTTGTACAGTTAAAGATAATATTTGTACCAAAGGCATCAAGACTACTTGTGCCTCAAAAATTTTGGAGAACTTTGTGCCACCGTATGATGCAACCGTCATGACTAAACTCAAGGCAATTAATCCTGTAATAGTTGGTAAGGCAAATATGGACGAATTTGCTATGGGCGGCTCGACGGAAAATTCCGGTTTTCATGTGACACATAATCCGCATGATTTAGACAGAGTGCCTGGTGGATCAAGTGGCGGCAGTGCAGCAGCAGTTGCAAGCAATGAAACAATTTACGCTTTAGGCAGCGATACCGGTGGCTCAATTCGTCAACCTGCTTCATTCTGCGGCGTCGTTGGATTGAAACCGACTTACGGCAGAATTTCGCGCTATGGATTAGTTGCATATGCTTCAAGTCTCGACCAAATTGGACCAATAACTAAAGATGTAACGGACTGTGCCCATGTTCTCAATGTCATTTCAGGACATGATGAAATGGATTCAACATCTTCAACCGCCGCCGTTCCGGACTTTACAAAATCATTAATTGCCGATGTTAAAGGTCTAAAAATTGGTCTGCCGAAGGAATATTTTGTCGCCGGTATGGATTCCGAAGTTGAAAATGCCGTTAAAGAGGCAGCAAAGACTTTTGAAAAACTTGGTGTAACTTTAAAAGAAATTTCATTGCCTCACACTGATGTTGCAATTTCAACTTATTATTTAATTGCTCCGGCTGAAGCTGCAACAAATCTTGAACGCTATGACGGCGTAAGTTATGGCGCGAGAGTTGACGGCGTTGATGTAGTCGACATGATGAAGAATACTCGAAGCGAAAAATTTGGCGAAGAAGTCAAGCGCAGAATTATGATTGGAAATTACGCTTTAAGTGCCGGTTATTACGATGCTTATTATCTTAAAGCCTTAAAAGTTCGTACACTGATTCAACGCGATTTTACTGAGGCTTTCAAAGATGTTGATGTTATTTTAGCACCTACTGCACCGACGGCAGCATTTAAAATTGGTGAATTAATTTCTGATCCGCTTAAAATGTATTTGCAAGACATTTGCACCGTTCCACTCAATTTAGCAGGATTGCCTGGTATTTCAATACCTTGCGGCGTAACAAAAAATAATTTGCCGATTGGTTTTCAACTTATTGGTAAAGCTCTCGACGAGTCAACAATTTTACAAGCTGCTTTTACATATGAACAATCGAATAAATAAAACAGATTATTTATTTTGCCGCCAAAAGAAAGTAGGATAAAAATCTTGACATGATAATGTTGGTGTTGTAAAATGTTCAAAGTGCAAATTATTAGAAGTGGTTCAGCGCCATTTCATTTTAAGGTTAGTGCTGAAGATTTAAATTTAAATGATGAGTCTAGTGAAAATAATTTCAGTGACATCATTATTGACGGAGAAATTGTTGACGACGGCAAGTTGTTTAATGTCAAAGGTACTATTAAATGCCGAAAGTCCTTTATTTGCGATCGCTGCCTTGAGCCTTCGATTGAAGAACAATTACACGAATTTAACGAAGAACTCACGTTTAGTGAAGTTGAAGATAATATTGCAGATTTGACTGAATTGCTTCGTGATACTGTTATTGCCTCTCAGCCGATTCAAAATCTTTGTAAGTCGAATTGCAAGGGTCTTTGTCCAATATGTGGCGCAAATCTCAATAAAGGTGATTGTAAATGTGATCAATTGATTGTTGATCCAAGACTTGAGGTATTAAAAAATTTTTTGAATAAGTGAAGAACAGGAGGTGTTATCATGGCAGCACCAAAAAGAAAATTGTCCAAATCACGTCGCGATCGTCGTCGTGCAAACTGGAAATTAGAAACACCAAATTATGTAAAATGTCCAAGATGCCACGAGCCGAAATTACCTCATCATGTGTGCCTTGAATGCGGTTATTACAATGGCAGAGAAGTAATTGAAACCGCTTGAAAACAATTAAATTTTGAGTGGGTATCTTTCCTGCTCATTTTTTGTGTAGGGAGCGTTGAATTTGAAAATTGCAGTCGACGCAATGGGTGGCGACTATGCACCGGAGCAAATAGTAATTGGAGCAATTCAAGCGGCAAAAAAATATCCTTGTGAAATAATCTTAGTTGGCAAAGAAATACAAATTAAAGAAATCCTTAAAACGGAACCGGATTGGCAGCAACTCAAAATTACAATTCGTCATGCTTCGGAAATAGTCGAAATGGGTGAACATCCTGCCGACGCAGTGAGAAATAAAAAAGATTCGTCAATAGTAGTTGCAACTGAACTTGTCAAAGATGGAACTTGTGATGCCGTTCTTTCAGCCGGTTCAACAGGTGCAGCAGTTACAGCAGCTCAGTTGATTTTAAAACGAATTCACGGAATTGGAAGACCGGCAATAGCTACACCAATTCCAACACCTAAAGGCGTAACGTTACTGCTTGATTCCGGTGCCAATGTTGATTGTAAACCTGAACATTTAGTACAGCTTGGAATGATGGGTGCAATTTATACTGAACATGTCTTCGGTAAAAAAAATCCTAAGGTTGGACTTCTTAACATAGGCGAAGAAGAAACAAAAGGCAATGAGCAAGTTAAAGCCACTTATCAACTTTTCAAAGAAATGAAAACGATCAATTTTGCCGGTAATGCCGAAGGTCGTGACATTCCTAATGGTCATTTTGATGTTGTAGTTTGCGACGGTTTTGTAGGTAATGTCGTTTTAAAATTCGGTGAAGGTCTCGCAAGAATGATTTTAAAGCTGATTAAAGAGGCAGTGGAAGAAGGCGGATTTGCTGCAAAAGCTGGAGCACTGCTTTTGACGCCAACGTTAAAAAAACTCGGAAAGCGTTTAGATGTTTCAGAATATGGTGGTGCGCCGCTGCTAGGAGTCAATGGTTGTTGTGTTATAAGTCACGGTTCATCTGATGCAAAGTCGATTTGTAGCGCAATAGGTGCGGCAAATGATTATGTCAACAGCAATGTTTTAGGACATATCAAAACTGCATTAGATAATTAAAAATTAAGATTATGTATCAGATTTTAATATTGATGGCACGGTGAAGGAGGACAAATTTTAATGTTTGAAAACAATGTCATCTGTAAATTATTAAATATAAAATACCCTATCTTTCAAGGTGGAATGGCCTGGATTGGTACGGCTGAACTTGCCTCTGCCGTGTCAAATGCCGGTGGTCTTGGTCTCATTGGTGCAGGTCATATGCCGCCTGACATTCTGCGTAAAGAAATTCAAAAATGCAAAGGCTGGACTGATAAACCGTTTGGCGTTAATATTATGTTGATGTCGCCATTCGTTAAGGAAGTCATGCAAGTCGTTGTTAATGAGAGAGTACCGGTTGTCACGACAGGTGCCGGAAATCCAGGCGAATATATGCCTGCTCTCAAAGAAATTGGCACGAAAGTTATACCTGTCATTGCTTCAGTCGCATTGGCTAAGAGATTAGTTAGAGGCGGCGCTGATGCTGTTATTGCGGAAGGTCTTGAGAGCGGCGGTCATATTGGTGAAATTGCGACATTTCCGCTTATTCCTCAAGCTGTTGATGCGGTTGATGTGCCGGTTATTGCGGCAGGCGGCATTGGCGATTCACGCGGCATGGCTGCTGCATTTGCTCTCGGTGCGAGTGGTATCCAAATGGG
>CAJOHI010000105.1 GCA_905234365.1 uncultured Selenomonadaceae bacterium
CATCGACCATTGCAGGAGACATCGTAAGACCTTATTTTTAAGGCGAATGTCGATGATAGCAGAATCCGCCGGCTTTAGCCGTGGGGAGTATGTCAACATTGGGTGCGTCAATTCACTAAGCCAGAAACCTGTCGAAATGCCGCTATCACCTTTAACGTTATTACTCGTTACTACACAAAGAACCTTCTTCATCTAATCACTCCATTCAGTAATTTTTTAGCATTAATGCTGTAGATTTTGCTCGTCAGTTGCTGTCGATTCAAATTCTCGTCTAATGCAATTTTCTTTTTCAGTAATATTGGTGCCGGTACATACGGATAATCGCTGCCGTAAACAATGTGGTCAATATCCGTGATTTTAAGCAACATTTCCAGAGAGTCCGGCATCGGATCACCTGCTAAATCAAAATGCAATCGCTTTATGCTGTCCTCTATGTTGACAGGTTCCATCATTTTCATTGACGACAACATTTGAAACATTGCACCGGCTCTTTGTTTCATATATGGCAGGAATGAACCGCAATGTGGCACGACAAATTTTATATCAGGATATTTTTCCAATGTTCCATTCGCTAACATGTTCAACACCGCTCTTGTCGTGTCTGCCGGATATTCGTACAACGCCATTACTCGACCCGTTATGACATTTTCACGCGGAAGTTGTCTTGCCGGACTTGGGTGCATTATAACCAACGCTTTTTGTCGATTTAATTCAGCAAAGATTGGATCAAGTCGCTCATCACCTAGATAAACACCCTCACTGTTGCTCGCCACTTTAAATCCGAGTGCGCCGAGTTTTTTTATTGCATAATCTATTTCTGTGATCGAACCTTCAACGTCAGGAAATGGCAAAGTTGCAACAAATCCGAATTTATCCGGGTATTTTTTGCAGATTGCCGAAAATTCTTCATTAATTTCTCTTGCGACTTCAAAATTTGATATATGTGGCGTCGGCATTGACAGTATGCTGAAATTTATTTCTGCGTCTGACATGAATTGCAAATGATTTTCTACCGACCATTTTGGAAGTGGAAAACCTTCTTCAGCCACTGCGTCTATCTTTAATTTTTTCAATCCGTTGATGTATGACGGCAATATCGCATGTGAATGAAAATCTACTTTTTTTGTTTCAGCCTTAACTGTCTTATAATCACCAATAACCATTGTCAACAGCCCTATTCCACTTAATTTTAAAAATTCTCGCCTATTCATCTTTAATCTCATCTTTAATCAACAACTTTTTGGCACAATTATAAGCCAACTCATATATCGAATGATAAACATAATTTACATTTGCCTTTTCCATTGCTTCTTTTTGCTCATCTGTCACAATCGCATATGGATATATTCCATAAATGAACGGAAAATAGGCGTATAAAAAGTCTTCTTTGTCTTGTTCATTCATTTCATGGCAAAATTTATCCAAACATCTCTTTACCGCTTTAATTGAATTTCCATATGCTACTTTAAATTCAGTGAGATTATCAGGACGACTATTCATTTCAATATCAAAGTGATTCATTGACATTAACTTTAAAAGTTGCTTCCTATTTTCTAAAGAATATGCCAATGCACTTGCTAATTCTTCTCTCGTTAATTTTTCGTTTTCTCTGATTAGCTCGTCCAATTCTGCTATCCATTTTTCATATTCTCTTTGCAACAATGCCAAGAAAATTTCTTCTTTTGTCTGAAGTAAACTTTGCTATTTCTTTAATGGTTATTTCCTTAAAACTTTTTATTTTATAAAGTTCTGCACAAGCTGATATAATTTCTTCTTTTCTTGAGTTAAATAATTCCTGTGAACCTCTCGACATACTTAATTCCTTTCATTTCAATACAAAATGACATCGTGTCAATATTATAATTCTATTCTGACATGGTGTCAATATATTTTGGACAAAAATTTTCTTTTTTGCTAATGGCGATTTAACATTTTGTAAAAATTAAGTCAATGTGATATAATTATCCTAAAGTTTCAAAAATTTGGAGTGAGATTATGTCGACAAGAGAAATGATTTTGATTTTAGATTTCGGCGGACAGTACAATCAATTAATTGCTCGCCGTATTCGTGAAAATAATGTTTACTGCGAAGTTCATAATTACAATGATAACGTTTTTGAGTTGATTAAAAATCTTTCACCGCGTGGAATAATCTTGACAGGCGGTCCTCAATCTGTTTATGATGATGAATCAACTAAATGTGACAGCAAAGTTTTTCGACTTGGCATACCTGTACTTGGAATTTGTTACGGTGCTCAAGCAATGACTTATGCACTTGGCGGTCGCGTTGAAATGGCACAAGTCAGCGAATATGGCAAGACAGATTTAAAAATCGTTGAAAATTCAAGACTATTTGTTAATGTTGACAAAAAATCCGTTGTATGGATGAGTCATACTGACAAAATAACGATGTCGCCGCATAATTTCAATGTTACGGCTTGTACCAAAGATTGTCCTATCGCTGCGCTGGAAGATTCAAATAAAAATCTTTATGCCGTACAATTCCATCCTGAAGTCGTTCATACTGTTGAAGGTAGAAAGATTTTGAGTAATTTTGTTGACATTTGTAAATGTTCACGTGATTGGCGCATGGATTCATTTGTTGACGAGACAATTAATCAGCTTAAATCAAAAATCGGAGATAAAAAGGCGCTTTGTGCATTAAGTGGCGGTGTTGATTCAAGTGTCGCCGCTGTTTTGATGAGCAAGGCAATCGGCAAAAATCTAACCTGCGTTTTCGTGGATCATGGATTATTACGCAAGAATGAAGCTGACGAAGTTGAAAACGTCTTCAAAAATTATGATTTAAATTTTATTCGTGTTGATGCCGGCGAAAGATTTTTGGAAAAATTGCAAGGAATTACTGAACCAGAGCAAAAACGTAAAATTATAGGTGAAGAATTTATAAGAGTTTTTGAAATTGAGGCTAAAAAAATTGGCACAGTTGACTTTTTAGTACAAGGCACAATTTATCCTGATGTCATTGAAAGCGGTTTAGGAAAATCAGCAGTTATTAAATCACATCATAATGTAGGAGGTCTGCCGGAACACGTCGACTTTAAAGAAATTGTTGAGCCTTTGAGGCTTTTATTTAAAGATGAAGTCCGCGAAGCAGGTCAACAGCTTGGTTTGCCTGAAAATCTTGTGAACCGGCAGCCGTTTCCTGGTCCGGGTCTCGGAATCAGAATAATTGGCGAAGTTACGGCGGATAAGGTCAAAATTGTGCAGGACGCTGATTATATTTATCGTGAAGAAATTGCAAAAGCTGACATCAAAAATTTAGGTCAATATTTTGCTGCACTCACAAATATGCGCTCAGTCGGTGTTATGGGTGACGGTCGCACTTATGATTATGCAATAGCTTTGAGAGCCGTAATGACGAGTGATTTTATGACTGCTGAAGCGGCAAATTTGTCTTGGGAAGTTTTGAGCAAAGTAGCAAATAGAATTGTCAATGAAGTTAAAGGCGTAAATCGTGTTTTGTACGATTGTACAACAAAGCCGCCTGCTACGATTGAATTTGAATAAGATTTTTTTAACAAATAAAAAATTTGCGTCGATTTAATTCGACGTTTTTTTATTGCGACAAAATAATAATTTTTCAATACAAAGATTTAAAAATTTCTGTTATAATAAATTAACATAATTACAGAGGAGATTAATGTCGTGATAAATTTGAAGTCAATAAATAAAATAAAAATCCAAGCCTTTGCGGAATTTGTTGCACTTTCTTTGATTTTTGCAATAATCGGTTATTTTGTGTACATTAAAGTTGATAGCGAACTTAAAAAGTCACTTGAAGAATCAGTTGCACTCCAAAGTCAGAGTCTTGCATTTGGAATTGAGCAGCAATCAAAACATGAATTTGAAAAACTCAAAACAGGTGCTAAACTTGTGGAAAGAAATAAAGTTACTATTGAGGATTTAATAGAAATTTCATTAATTGGCGCAGAAGGCGAAAATATAGGTGTCTTGCGTGAAGATGGAAGCGTAATTGCCGGTTCAGCACTAAAAGATGAATGTTTGAAACTCATTAGCGACGTTTTTGATGACAAGGATATAGTTAAATACACTAAATGCAGCGGATTAATTTTTGCGGTTCCTATTGAAATTGAAAATCAAATTTGCGCTTTATATTGTCAATTTGATGATGATGCCGTTCGCAGAAAGTTTAGAGCGCTTAGTTATAATGGTGCCGGGACGCTTTACATTCATAATGGTCTTGAAAATTGGATACTTTTATCAAAAGGCTGGTATTTTTTCTCGCCGTCTTATATGAGTGAAGGCTGGCGTCAATTAGGCAATAAATTCAATGAAAATGGTCATAATTCAAATGCAATTTATTACGATTATAATGGTAGTAAATACTTTTTGCACCTTTCGGAGATCTCAGAAGAACATCATTTTGCATTGTCAGGTTACGTTCCTTTAGAATATGTCGCCGTAGGTATTGATTATATTTACAATATCATGATAATTACATTTGCAATAATATTTGTGCTTTTGATTTTCACCGTCCGTTATATGATGACTAAACGCGAGGCAGAAGCTCTTGCTCGTGAAAAAGTTTTGGCAGACTCAGCAAACAAGGCAAAAAGTGAATTTTTATCCAACATGAGCCACGAAATCCGAACGCCAATCAATGCCATTATGGGTATGAATGAAATGGTAATTCGCGAGACTAAAGATGATTCTATTTTGGAGTATTCCGAAAATCTCCAACATGCTGCACGAACACTTCTTGGGCTTGTCAATGATATTTTAGATTTTAGCAAGATTGAGGCCGGCAAGATGGAAATCATTCCGATTGAATATCATGTCAGTTCAATTTTGAATGACTTAGTAAATATGATTCAAACTCGCGCTGATAAGAAAGGTCTTGACTTTAGAATTAACGTTTCCTCAAATGTGCCGAGCGTTCTTTTTGGCGACGAAATTAGAATCAAACAAATTATAACCAATATTTTAACCAACGCAGTCAAATACACGGAAGAAGGCAGCGTGACTTTAAATATTACTTCTCGACCGATTGACGATAAAAAGATTTTTCTTTGCGTAAGCGTGACAGATACCGGCATTGGTATTAAGCAGGAAGACATTAAAAAGTTGTTCAGCGCCTTTGAGCGAATCGAAGAAAAGCGCAATCGGACAATCGAAGGCACCGGCTTAGGCATGAACATTACACAAAAATTGTTAAAATTAATGGGTTCAAAACTTTACGTTGAGAGTACCTACGGCAAAGGCTCAACTTTTGGCTTTCAGCTTGAACAAATCGTTATGAATCACGAACTTATTGGCAATTTTCAAGAAAGTTATAAAAACAGCCTCAATCAGCGTAATGAATATCATGAGTCATTCACTGCACCTGATGCAACAATCCTTGTCGTTGATGATACCGTGATGAATTTAACCGTTGTCAAAGGTTTACTTAAACAGACAAAAATTCGAGTAGAAACGGCGCTTAACGGTCCTGACAGTTTAAAAATGGTTAAGCATAAAAAATATGATATAATCTTTTTAGATCACAGAATGCCCGGCATGGACGGTGTTGAAACTTTGCAGGCAATGGAAGAAATGACAGACAATCTCAACAAGAATACGCCGGTTATATCTTTAACTGCAAATGCAATTAGCGGCGCACGTGAACAGTATATAGCTGCCGGATTTAATGATTATTTGACTAAGCCTATAAATTCTGCTGCTCTTGAAAAGTTGATTATAAAATATTTGCCGAAAGATAAGGTAATTATTTCCGACAAGTCGAATAATTCCGAATCGCAAATTGATAATTCCGAATCATCTTTGCCGGAATGGTTAAAAAATATCGAAAGTCTTAATACTAAAGAAGGTGTCGAACATTGCGGAAGTGTTGACGCATATTTAGATGCTTTAACAGTCTTTGCTGAATCATTGACATCTCCCCACGCCTAAAGGCGGGGGATTCTTGAGTAACTAAACTAGCTTAATTCTCAAAGGACTAGCCAAAAGTCCCCTACCCTGTTACCCG
>CAJOHI010000106.1 GCA_905234365.1 uncultured Selenomonadaceae bacterium
AAGTCGCTGATGATTATTTTTTAAAAACAGAGTGCCTAAAAGCGTCTCAAAGCCAGTGCTGTTATGATATTCAGTGTTTGTTGCTGAATGCGTGGAATGACTTTTGGCGTTGCGTCCGCGTCTGAAAATTTCTTTTTCTTCGTCAGTCAACATTGATTCAATTTCTTGATAAGCGCGAGATTGACCAACAGCCGAAACAATTTTAGAACTCAATGCGTGTAAATCATTGACTTTGTATTTATATTTAAGCAGATTAACTCTTACGAACAAATGAAAATAAGCATCACCAACGTAAGCAATCGAAAGTGTCTGCAAATTTCTTACATCTAATTCCGAACAAAGTTTTGTTAAATCGTTCATGATTATTAATTTTCACTTTCAATTTAATTAAGCTCTTTTCCAGCGAACACCTTGTGCCGTATCTTCGAGAATTATTCCTGCAGCTTTAAGTTTGTCACGAATATCATCAGCAATAGCCCAATTTTTAGCCTCACGTGCTGCCTGACGATTCGCGATAATAATTTCCATTAAATCGTCAATCAATTTAAATTCGGCGTTTTCGTCAACGGCTTTAACCGCCTTTTCAAAAATGCCAATAATTCCTGCCATTTCCATATAAACATCACGAACGCGATAAATAATCTTTGCATCGGATTCGCTTATTTGGTTAATTCCACTGACGCCGCTGTTCATAATTTCATTGTAATAAATGTTAATTTCTTTAGAGAGTTCAAACATGTGGCTTATTGCAAGGGAAGTATTAAAATCGTCGTCCATTGCGTCATAGAAAAGCGTCAACAATCTTTCTGCCATTTCAGCAAGACCGCCTGCCTTTGAAACGGTGATAGCCGTACTTCCCATACCGCCAAAACCTACATCGCCGGAATCCATTTTTTTAATTAAGTCAAACAAATAATCTTTTGATGTGGCAAGACGAGAGTAAGCCGTTTGCGCCTCTTTTATTCTGTCTTCGCTGAAGTCAAGAGGACTGCGATAATGAGTTTGCAGCAGGAAAAATCTCACGACTTCACCGGAATATTTTTCGAGAATTTCTTTGACGGTAAAGAAATTACCGGCAGATTTGCTCATTTTTTCATGGTCGATTGTAATGAATCCATTGTGAAGCCAATATTGTGCAAAACTATTTTCGTCGCCAATCGCTGCTTGTGATTGTGCAATTTCATTTTCGTGATGTGGAAAGATTAAATCAGCGCCGCCGCCGTGAAAGTCGAATTTTTCACCAAGATATTTAAGCGACATTGCAGAGCATTCAATATGCCAGCCCGGACGACCTTTTCCCCAAGGACTAGGCCAAAATGGCTCATCAGGTTTAGCTGACTTCCAAAGTGCAAAATCCATAGGGTGATGTTTTCTGCCGTCAATCTCAATTCTTGCTCCAGCTTCATTGTCGTCGAGCTTGCGACCGCTTAACTTGCCATAATGCTCATCTTTTGTGACATCATAAAAGACATCACCATTGCCAAGGACGTAAGCGAAGCCTTTATTAACAAGTGTTTGAATCATTGATATAATATCTTCCATTGTCTCCGAAACACGAGGATAAAGGTCAGCATGGTGAATGTTGAGATCGTCCATAACTTTAAAATAAGCCTCAATATATCTGTCCGAAATTTCGCGCCAAGTCACGTCTTCACGTTTTGCCGCCGCAATAATTTTATCGTCAACGTCAGTGAAGTTTTGAATATACTTGACTTCATAGCCTTTTTTTGCAAAATAACGGCGAATTGCGTCCCATGTAACAAATGGTCTTGCATTGCCAATATGAGGATCGTTGTAAGGTGTCACGCCACAGCAGTAAATACTGACTTTGCCTTTTTCCAACGGGTGAAAATCTTCTTTCTTTCGTGACATTGTATTATAAACTTTTAACATAATTTAACCTCAATCTTTACATTTAATTTTTGCCCAAGTATCTTTTAAAGTTACAATGCGATTAAATACCAAATTATCAAAAGTTGTATCATAATCAATCACAAAATAACCTAAACGCAGGAACTGATAACGAGTGCCAGGTGCCGCAAATTTAACACTTGGCTCAATCAATGCATTTTTAACAACAACTAATGAATCTGGATTCAACGCTGCAATAAAATCGTCAGGCAAATTTCCGTTTTCATCAGTCTTTAGAAGATAATCGTACAATCTGACTTCAGCTTTAATTGCAGAATTTGCTTCAACCCAGTGGATTGTGCCTTTAATTTTGCGATTTGCTGTTGCTCCGCCGCTCTTTGAAGTTGGATCAATCGTGCAATGCAATTCAATCACGTTGCCTTCTGCGTCTTTGATGACTTCCTCACACTTAATTATATAAGCATGTTTGAGACGAACTTCACAATCCGGTTTGAGTCGGAAAAATTTTTTGGGAGCACATTCCATGAAGTCGTCGCGCTCAATGTAAATTTCACGACTGAACGGTATATAGCGATTGCCGCCGTGTTTAGGGTGATTTTCTGCGACTAAATATTCAACTTTGCCTTCAGGTACATTTGTCAAAACAACTTTAAGCGGATTCAAAACAGCCATAACTCTATCTGCTGTTTCGTTCAAATCTTCACGAACGCAGTGTTCCAACATTGAAATATCAACAAGACTGTTAGCCTTAGCGACACCAATCTCGTTACAGAAATTTCTAATTGCTGCCGGCGTAAATCCTCTGCGTCTCAAACCGCTCAATGTTGACATTCTCGGATCGTCCCAACCGCTAACATGACCTTCTTTGACAAGCTGCAAAAGTTTTCGCTTACTTGTAACGGTGTTAGTTAAATCAAGTCGTGCAAATTCAATTTGTCTAGGTCTAGTATTTACATCAAAGCCGAGAGACTCCAGCAGCCAATCATAAAATGGCCTATGGTCCTCAAATTCGAGAGTACAAACCGAATGAGTTATGCCTTCAATCGCATCACTAAGCGGATGAGCAAAGTCATACATCGGATAAATACACCATGCATCGCCGGTTCTGTGGTGGTGAGCATGTGCAATTCGATAAATTACAGGATCACGCATGTTAATATTAGGCGATGCCATGTCAATTTTTGCACGCAAAACTCTTGCACCGTCGGCAAATTCTCCGGCTTTCATTCGCGTGAATAAATCTAAATTTTCCTCAACGCTGCGATTTCTAAATGGACTTTCTTTGCCGGCTTCAGTCAATGTACCGCGATTTTGGCGAATTTCTTCAGCAGTTGAGTCATCAACGTAAGCAAGACCACGTTTAATTAATTCAACAGCATAATCGTAGAGCTTTTCGAAATAATCAGAAGCATAAAATTTTCTGTCCTGCCAATCAAAACCGAGCCAATGTATATCCTCTTGAATCGAATCAACATATTCGACATCTTCTTTAGTCGGATTGGTGTCATCAAAACGAAGGTTGCAAAGTCCGTTGTTATTCAGCGCCAAACCAAAATTAAGACAAATACTCTTAGCGTGTCCAATATGTAAATAACCGTTAGGTTCCGGCGGAAAGCGTGTATGGATACCTTCTGTGTACTTACCATTTTTAAGGTCTTCATCAATCGCCTGCTGTACAAAATTCGTTGATTTTTCATTTTCTGCCATAAAATTTTTAACCCCTTTTATAGTTGATAAATAATTTAAATAAATCTTAGTCAATATGACTGATTGCAACGTTACAAGCCGCTGCAGCAGCTTTAATTACGCCCTCATCAACATTGCCGTCAATAGTGACTTCTAAAAATCCATCTTTATGAAAAGCCGCATTAATTACATTTTCGGCAGACTCAATTTCAGCAATAATTTGTATCTTTTCATCGCTTGTGAGTTCTTTCGCAAAGTGTACGGCTTTATAATCAATTCGCTCAATTTTGAAGATAACCGGTCGAGTACCGTCGTTGCAGCATGCAATCATAATTCTATCATCGTTCGTCCAGCCGTGCATTATTGAACCGCCTTGAAGTGCAGTATAAATGTAGCGGCTTATACAATCCCAAGCCTCAGCACATTGCGTGCCTTTTCCCATTGTCCAAAAAGTATCTTCATTGCCATAGCGCTCAAAGATAAATTCATCACCAACTTGATAAAATGGACAAGTTCCGGATTTAGGATCAGCAAGATATTTTTCTTGAAGGTCGGAATAAAGTTTTTTATCAATAACCGTAACTTTACATTTGTGCTGCATATTTAAATCTCTCCTAGAATTAAATATAAATCATTACATTTTTGCTCAACATAGGCACGAAGACGCTCAACACCTTTTGCAACATTTTCGTCCATTGGCAGCGCTTCCACAATCCGCTCAATATATCCGCGCTCAACAATTTTCCTCATCGTCCAAGCATAATTAATATCGTAAATCCACATAAGTCTGACAATCTTTCTGTCACCATTGGTACGGATTTTGCGATAATCAGCTTGATTGCCTGCAACGAAATTTTCAATACTGATCTCGGCACGTTCTTTGCCTTTGATGAATTTCGGCATTTTATCAGCATTTTCTTGAGCCAAAAATGGTTGCAATACACGATAAATATCTAATTTGTCAGCATCACGAATGATTTTTGCAAACAAAATTTTTCGCTCGTCGTCCGTTGTCTCAATGACTTTCTTATTGTGATTTTTAATTGCAAACTTAACCAAGTCATAATCGGTGTCGGAAAGCTCTTTGAAAAAATCTAATTCGTCTATAACTTTAAGTCCTAAATTAGCGTGGTCTTCAGAATCAGCGTCATTAAAAGTTTTGTAAATACTATATTGACGAAAACGACCAACGTCGTGAAAAAGTCCAATAATTTCTGCAAGTTCAATATCATGCTGCGGCAATTTAAGATATTTGGCAAGCTCAATAGAATTTGTTGTTACATAGCCAGTGTGTTGCTCTTTAATCAAAATTCCCTGTTGAACTTCTTCATCATCAGAATAAAATGACTTTGTATACTTATCCATCCAATGGTGCATAGCTTGTAAAAGTTTTTTCAAAAAATTCACCTCGTATAATAAAAACATAACAATGTTAAAAATTTCATAACGATTATATCACTTTTATCCGAATTTTTGAAGATTATTTTATCACTTTGATTTTCATTATTTTATTAAAAATAGTTTGCATAACTCTCTTACACAAACTATTTACAATAATCGTATATTAAGTTTCATTTTAAAGTAAAGTTTTAATCGCCTCGCTGATTCGACGAGCAACATAAACATTGTTCATAACGTAAAGATGAATCCCGTCAACACCATGAGCAAGCAAATCAACAATTTGATTCAGGGCATATACGATACCGGCATCACGCAGCGAATTTGAATCGTCGCCATATTTGTCAAGAATGTGCTGGAACTTAACCGGAAAAGTTGCACCGCAGAGATTTACCATGCGCTCAATCTGTTTTTTGTTGGTTACAGGCATAATACCAACTTCAATCGGAATTTTTATACCTAATTTTTGCGATTTTTCACGAAAATAATAAAAGAAATCGTTATCAAAAAAGAGCTGCGAAATTAATCCGTCAACACCGGCGTCAACTTTTTCTTTGAGGTGCTGTAAATCAGTATTAAAATCCGGTGCTTCCGTGTGTCCTTCAGGATAACATGCAGCATAAATTTTGAATTTTTTATCAGTCTCTTGACGAATAAATTTAATTAAATCAACGGCATGAGGAAATTCATTTTTAGGCTCAACATTCGGAACCTTATCGCCACGAAGTGCTAAAATTTCGTGAATACCTTTTTCGTCAAGTCTTTTGAGAATGTCGGCAGCTTCCATTTTATCCAAATTAATACAAGGCATATGAGCAACGCTTTTACGATTGTACTTGTCCTTAATCGCTGCAGCAATTTCGATCATTCTTTCGCTCGCATTAGTTGAACTGCCACCGGCGCCACAAGTTACACTGATAAAATCAGGCTGCAAATCGGAAAGTTGGTCAAGCGTATTGTAAATTACATCAACCGGCATATCTTTTCGCGGTGGAAATATCTCAAAAGAGAATTTTGTTTTGTTTTTTGATTCCATTTAAAGACCTCCTATATAAAAATCTTCCGAAGCATTAAGTGCTGCAGAAGATTTTTTTATTGCAAAATTAAAATTTAACGAGTCGAACCGTTTAAGTCGCCGTCATAATCTACATCTTCGCCGAGTTTTTCACGCTCAACAACAACTTCCTGATAGTGGAAGCACTCGTTGGCAATGTCCTTGTTAAGAATCAGCAAACAAAGTAAGTTAGGAATTGCCATCAAACCATTCATCGTGTCAGAGAAATTCCAGACGACATCTAAAGTTTGAGTAGCACCAATGAAAGTTATGCAGCTAAAAAATGCACGATAGAAATAAATTACTTTACGATTACTAACAAGATATTCAAGTGACTTTTCGCCGTAATATTCCCAGCCTAAAATTGTCGAAAATGCAAAGAGCGCAAGGCTTATAGATACAATGAGTTTAGCCCATTCACCAAAAACACTGCTGAAAGCAAGGATTGTTAATTGAGCACCACTTACGAGTTTGCCTGTTTCTAAATCGACTGCACCGAGCATGCCACTTGAAGCAATGGCAAGTGCCGTCAACATACAAATAATCATTGTATCAAAAAAAGTACCTGTCATATTGACGTAACCTTGACGGCTTGCATGATCAGTTTGAGCTGCTGCTGCCGCGATAGGTGCAGAACCTAAACCTGCCTCGTTTGAAAATACGCCGCGAGCAACACCCCAACGCATGGCAGTAAGCATATTTGCAACAATCGAACCGCCAACACCGCCGGCTACTGCTTCAGTCGAAAAAGCCATACTTATCATAGTCATGAGACCACTCGGAACATTTTCAAAATTTACCGCAATAACAATCAAAGTCACAACGAGATAAAATGCCGCCATTGCCGGAACAATAATACTTGAAACTTTACCTATTGAACGAATGCCGCGCATGAGAATTGCAAGAGCACAAACCATAATCACAGCACCGGTTACAGCCGTTGGAATTTCAAAACTCGTGTTAAGTGCTGCAGCGATTGAGTTTGCCTGTGTCATATTTCCAATTCCGAAAGAAGCGCAGACGGCAAAAAATGCAAAAAGAGTTGCCATTAATCTTCCAATAGGACCGCCTATGCCGTTTTTCATTGCATACATCGGACCGCCAGCCATTTCGCCGACACTGTTCGTTTCACGATATTTAACGGCAAGGACAGATTCAGCATACTTGGTTGAAAGACCAAAAGCCGCACTGATCCACATCCAGATAATTGCTCCAGGACCACCGAGAACCATTGCAGTAGCAACACCAACAATATTACCTGTTCCAACAGTTGCGGAAAGTGCTGTCATCAACGATTGAAACGGTGAAATATCGCCTTCATGTTTAGATTTTTTTCTAAAAATTAATTTAATTGCGTACCAGCAAAGATTCTTCCAAGGCAAGAACTTCAGACGAATTGTTAAAAAAATTCCGGTGCCGACAAGCAAAGCAAGCATTATCGGTCCCCAAACAAAATCATTAATGTCGTTAAGAAGTTGAGAGATGTCCATAAATTAAATACCCTCCAAAATTGAATTTATATTAATCAATGAATAAACTTATAAAAAAACGCCTATTACCTGCAAATCGTAAGGCGTCAAAAACAAATCTATCAAATATTTGCATAAAAATTACGGATTGCAACGCTTACAAGGAATATATCCGGAAGCAATAGCTTCGTCACGAGAATTAATTTCGATTTGATTATCAGGATTCATTTCTGATACAAAACGACAATTAGCATAATGGAATTTGCCTGTATTTCTGTTACCAATGTATGTTGAAGCTAAAACAGGAACAGCAATAATAAAAGCCAATAAAACGACAAATACAAAAGTAAAAATTTTATTTACTTTCAACATTGCAAAATTCCTCCTAAAAATTTTACAAGTGAGAGTCATTTTATAACAAAAATACATTGTCGTCAAGTATTTTCGTTTAGTGAATACGGGCATTTCATAAATTTTTAAGCAGAAATGACATTGAGCAGAAAATTGTAATTGGAATTATTAATTTGTGTCTTAGTCAGTAAAATTAAGGCGAAAAAACGAATTTTAATCTATTTTTAATCTTAATTTTCTTGACATTACGGATTATTTGTTTTATTATAAAAATGTAACAAATAGTTACAAATTTTCTTAATTGGTTAGTAATGTTTAAACGTTCCTTGCTTGAGGAGGGATATTTTTAAGAGGACGTTTAACGTAAGGATAGATACATTATTTTAAAAAATAGGAGGTAGATTGTTATGGCTTTTAATGTTATTTCAGTTACCAATCAAAAGTATACCAACTCAGAAGATAACGTCACACTCAAAGGTACAAATGTTTCCGATACTATCAATAATGAAGGCAGCGAAGTAGTTATTGATGCCGGCAGTGGCAATGACGTTATTGATAATTTTGGCGGCAGCGGTTCCGTCAGCATTTCAGGCGGTTCTGGAAATGATCTTATTTCCAACAGCGCTTCAGATGTTACTGTCAATGGTGGTAAAGGAAACGATACCATCAATCTCAACGGCGAAACTTATATTAAATATGCAGCCGGCGATGGTAATGATGTCGTCGTAAATTACGATCAATATAGCACCTT
>CAJOHI010000107.1 GCA_905234365.1 uncultured Selenomonadaceae bacterium
AACTCACGACCTCTTCCACCCCAAGGAAGCGCTCTACCAAACTGGGCTACGTCCCGAACGCGTCATACTTTAACACAAAATTTTTCCAAATGCAAGCCCCATTAATCAAACAAATTTAAAAATCTTTCTAAACAATAAAGTTGCCATTTCTGATTGCCATTAAATTTTTTCATATCAAGATTCTGCTTAAATTCCGGTCGCGTTGGACCTTGCCAGTTCTTAAAATAAAAATCAACTGGACGCGGCATCGGAATTTTATTCGGTACTGGTATATCAGGATACTTAATAGAAAAAAGTTCACGAATCAGATATTTAGATTCACCGTTGCGAATACGATTCAAATCCATCGGCTCTCCCATTTCAAATTTTGCGTAAGGATCGAGATAATTCAATCCGGCGGTTTCAAACGCATTCATATACGAGCCACAATCTTGAATTAAGTACACCTCTTGCATAAATTTCAGGAAGTCAATTTTATCACCAATTCTGTAGCGATTAAACAAATAGCTCACGTCAACGGGATTTTTCAAAACCTCAGCCGGATTTAAAAACATGTATCGATTAACAAAATCGTCAAAATTCCAATCCTTTGATAAAAGTTTATCCATTCCACCAAAAATCAAATCGCTACTTTCGCCTACTATCATTATTTCGATACCGTCATTAATCGCTTGAGTCGCCGCCAAATAAATTTGTGGTTCTATTGAATGAACGGGCGCGCATTTATTTTTCATAACTTTGTCAATGTGCGGTTCAATCGTTTGCCAATTTATATCGACGTAATGAAGATTCAAGCCATAAGTTTTAGCATAGTATTCTGCACGCTGAAGTTCATCGCTCTGAAAAGTGCCGTCCAAAAATCTGAAAGTATATGCGTCACAACCAGTCATATAAGACGCCAAAATTCCAGAGTCCATACCGCCCGACAACATTAACCCCAATTTTTTGCTACGAATTTTAGAAAAAGTTTCAGTCAAGGCAGCATTAATATCTTTTGCATTGAATACTTTAACTTTTTCGGACAATAGGGGGGGGGTAATATTCTTGTGGTGCATACCTTCAAAGAAATCTACGCCGTCTTTCTCAATGTATCGAAAAGCCAAATATGAACTCATACAAAAATTTTTATCCACAATAAAATCCCCCTGTGCCTGGTTGCGCAAATTAATTAAAGTCTGATTAATGAGCGTCGAGCTAGTCCCTTTAGTATATGGAAAATAAACAATGCGCACGCCGACTTGTTTAAATTTTTCCTCGAAAAAATCCCAGCGTTCAGATTTATACCAATCGTCGCCTACAAATAAAATATCAAAGTGAAGTTTCTGCCACATTTCAAATTTATCAAGGGTTTCTTGCGGAATAGCAGCGTCAACGTATTTAATACTACGTACAATTTCAAGACGCTCTTCAAAGGGAATAACCGCTTTTTTATTTTTATAAGCGACAAGTTCATCAACCGTAACGCCAACAATCAACTTATCACAGAGACCTTTAGCATTTTTTAAAAGATTCAAATGACCGATATGAAATAAATCGTAAACTCCAGTGGTATATCCCAGAACCATATCAATCACTGTTCCTTCCAAATAAATTCATCAGAGATACTCTTAAAAATGTATTGACTGGCAGACATCTTGTTAACTTTTTCATAGTCGAGATATTCGTTGAAAAAATTCATTCGAGCATCGAACATTATATCATTGTCGTGAGTAAAAACTTTTTGCATAAGTTTATTGATACCTTCAAAATCTCTGCCGTCGACGCGGTATAAAATTTTCATAAGTTCATTACCAAGAGCATTAAATTTTTGAGTGTCACGCGTAAGGAAAATCATGGGTTTGTGTGTATATTGATATTCCACGATAAACGAACCGCTGTCCAGGATCATTCCGTCCGAGGTTGCAAAAATTTCTTGATAATAAGCGCCAGTTACAACTTTTGCGTTTGGCAAATCGTTCCATTTTTCGAGATACTCTTTGAAAGCTTCTGCAGACGGGAAAACTCCTTCTTCGACTGCACTGAATAATAAATTTGGATGAGGTTTGAAGACCCACGAAATTTCGGGATGATTTTTTGCGTAGTCGTACATAAACTGATAATTATAATTGAAAGTAGAGTATTTGACGCCGCGCTCATTTATTGACCAATGGGGAGCATAAATAATCTTTTTTGCATTAGGTTGAGCCATTTTCCAATTGAATTGAAATTTTTTGGAGCTGTCAAAAAAAACATCCATTTTAGGGTGACCGCTGTAAGCTTCGCGCGACATTCCTGTAGAACCGGCTTTTTTTGCCTCACTTAGCGCGAATTCAGATTCCCTAAAAGTCTTCCAACAGCATTTCCCTATAAGGTGAGTAACATATTGTGCATCATAGCCGGTACTCATCGCATAGGGAATATACGTCATCAAAGTTTCAGTGGTCAGTACGCTCAATTGAAAAGCTCGCGGAAGAACTTCAAGGTACGGTGTCAAAAACATCAGCACATCTTGCTTGGGAACGACGGTATTTGTATCAGTTATGCCAATGACATTCAAACCTTTGTTTCTAAATTGTTCGACGCCGTGATAAAAATCTTCAACAACTTTTTCAGTAGTTGTTTTGTCCTGCCTTAAGCAAAGAAAAATCGTCAGTTCATAGCGTGGGTTCTGCGCGAAAAGATTATAAATTTCATCGCCACACCACATTGAGGCGTCGTAAAGCACAAATCCAATTTTAATGGTATCTTTGCGCTTAATTTTTTCCACGGTGTTATTGAAAATTTTATTGACAAGGCTGTTGTAGGAGTCTTTATCCAAAATATGAGCAAGAATATCCAGCGTGAAATAATTCGTAGCGTTGAAACTATTCATAGAAAAAATATTTCTTTCGTACAGTTTAAAATTCAACGCAGTTGTCGCCAATATCGAACCCTTCACATTTAAATGCGCCATATTATAAAAGTTGCTGTAGTCCAATTTCAAATCGAATAAATCAATGAATGTGAAATCGTAAATTTTTTCAAGTTGATTCATTGCCATTCGGAAAGTAAGCAAAAGTTTCTCATCGTAATTTTTACGCATTGCCGGAGCGAAAGGGAACGTAACACCTATAGGTTTTGCGCCATTTTCCAAACAAAGTTTAATATAGTCTTCAAGTATTTTCAAATTTTTCTTCACGGTTTCCGGATAAAAAGTTTTAGTTAAATTTTTCAATTCGTCTTCCCAAGTAATAAGTGCCTTGGGAGAAAATTCTTGATTGATTGAATTTTTAAATCTATTCAAATCAGGATCTGCTTCTTGTTCGGTGACCGTCGAAAAAATTTTTTTAACATCGTCATTTATCAAAAGTTGAAGAAGCTTGCCATGAACGCTATCGTCTTGAGAATTTTTCAGTGTAAAAATATATTGCAAATTTCTGGGGCAGACTGTGAATGATTCAATATTGTCATAGCGCAAAGAGTACGGCGCAAGCCCAATAAAAACAAATTTAATCGTCCCTGGCTTAGTGTGTTCAAAAACATATTTTGCAGTCAAATAGCCTTGCCGTAAATCTTGATTAGAACAAGAAAGATTGACGCCTCTAACTCCAGAAATATATTCAAGGTTAAAGCCAACTTCACTGTAAGAAAATCCAGTCACAAAATAATCGACTGGATTTTTTTCTATAAAACAAACATTCGCTCTCCAAGTTCTAGATAAATACGACCAAATATCAAAATTAACAATGTTATCTTCAACAACACCGTTATTTATAAGAAATTTTTTTGTTTTGTAAATATCGCTAACACCATTTTCTGAACCGCAAATCAGCCAGAGTGCATTTTTTAATTGATCTAAAATAGACTCTATCATAGCGAAAGAAGATATTGGAATTTGAGCATTATTGACAACTATAAATTTTCCGTTGACACCTTCCATAAGAACAGCAATCAACTTAACGTTTTTAAAATTCAAGCACTTTAAAAAATTCATCAGTCGATTTTTATCTAACACGACAAGAATCGCGTTTCGTCGATCCACAAGCTCACCTTCTCCGATAAGAAATTTGCAATTTGTTTGAAGGTATCGTATCATAACGTCAAAAGTTTTTCAAGCAATGGGGCTGACGTTTTGCATCAATATTTATTTTTCATCGGCGATTTTCCAATTCGCGCTTACGGCGTGATTTTGTCCTGCGCGATAATTTTGGCTATTGGCGTAGGCTATTTTTTCGCGAAAGTGGACGGGCGCGGTTACGACGAACATTTGATTGATATTGGTTTA
>CAJOHI010000108.1 GCA_905234365.1 uncultured Selenomonadaceae bacterium
GGCATTAATATTGGCGATGATAGACGGAGCAATAAAAGTAGCATTTGATTTAATTTCAGGAGATAAAATTCAATTTTTAGTAACAACAGTATTGAGAGTAGGATTTTATATATTCTTAATACAAAGTTGGGTCGGTACAAACTCAAATTATCAATTAATGCCGGCGTTGAGTTCTGGATTTGAGACAATGGGTTATACAGCTGGTGGAGCGGAAGAAATGGTTAAGGAATACAGCAAAGCAAGTCCAGATTCAAATATAGAAGTACAATCGAATCAGATAGTGACAAATGCTTTGAATTTTTTCAATATCTTTTGGGAACACGCACAGCAACAAAATTTATTGACGATATTAATAGGGTTGGTGTGTGTAATTGCAGCGGTTGTAATTCTGTTTTTGACAGCGTTAGAAATGTTTATGGTAAGAATAGAATTTTGGACAATGGCATTGGTAACAATTCCTCTGTTATCATTTGGAGTTGTAGGACAGTTGAGATTTTTATCAGAAAAAGCAATCGGAACAATGTTTAATTTAGCAGTAAAAATATTTGTAGTGGCGTTTATAGCAACGCTATCGGTAAATATATTGACAGGATTAGTGGATAATGCAAAAGCTACAGCTACATCAAGCGACTTTATAGGAAATATTAGTTATTTCTTACAAGTATTGTTGTATGCGTTAATTTTATTTTATATGACGAAAAAAATACCAGAGTTAGTATCAGGACTGTTATCTGGTAGTCCATCCTTGAGTGGTGGAAGTATGAAAGAAATGGCGATGAGTGCAGCAAGAGGAGCGGCAAATGCAATATCAAAAGGTGGAGGAGTAGCAGGAGCGGTAGCCGGAGGAATGAAAGCATTATCTGAAGCTGCCGGACCGATGGCACAATATGGTGGCAAAGGGAGTTTTGGCGCAAATGCTCTAAGTTTTGCAAATGCGGCAGGAGGAAAGGCAATGTCAATGATGGGTCAAGCGGTAAACGTAGGGACACGGGCGGCAATGTACAGAAATCCAGCATATCAAGGGTATCAAAATGCAATATCGCTTTTGGGAAATAAATCGAATGGTCTTTTGGTAAAAGATTCAGAAGGGAAAATGCGAGCTAATGCCAACAGTGGAGGAGTAACACCATCAGAGATGTTACAAAATTTAAGCGGAGAACAATCCTCGACAGCTACTCAAAAAATGTCAAATGTGGCAACTTCGGTAAAAAATATGTCATCAATGGTAGCAGGTGGAGTTAGCAATACCGCAAGTAATATAAAAGATGCGGTACAAGGATTGGGCAAAAAAAATTAAGAAGTAAGGGGGAAACTTAGCGATGAAACGTGCCATAGCAATAATGACATTAATATTAAATTTGCTGGTAGGACACGCTTTTGCCGCTTACGACCCCGAATATGGAGACGCCTATACAACTTTGCCTGTGATGAGCGTATTAAATCCATTAGAAGGTTCGCTGATGATAACGTCAGAATTTTCGCTGATAGGGCGAACTCATCCAGTATTTGGAAATGTCAGACCACATAAAGGCATGGATTTGGGCGCGAGTACGGGCGATAATATTTACGCTTCATTAAATGGAAGGGTGACATACTCAGGCTGGGCTGAAGGATATGGAAATGTAGTTTATATTCTTTCGAGAGTAAGCGGTTACAATGTAGAAACGCGATATGCCCATTGTTCTGCACTTTTAGTTAGTACAAATACTCAAGTTTCTGCTGGAACGATAATAGCGAAGGTTGGACAGACGGGCTGGGCAACGGGTCCGCATTTACATTTTGAAATAAGAATCAATGGAGAGCCGATAAATCCACTCAGATATTTAAAAGGATTACCACCTTCAAGTGGTACAGGCTACGGAACATTGCCGGATTCGATTAAAAATACATTTGACGCAGCATACGATTTTGGAAAGCCTTTGCGCGAAGTGATAGAAAAAGTCGGTAAACAATGTCAAACAGCACTTAAGACTTTACTCGGAGTAGTGAAATGGTTATTTATGATATTAGTCACTATAGATATGGTAATAGGTACAATGTTTTTTACGATAAGGGCAGGTAAAGGTGACAGATTATTTCACTACCTTATGATAAAAATAGTATTTTATCTATTGCTGATGTATTTTCTTGAGCATTGGGAAGATGGAATAGCTAACTTTGCAAAAGAAATGTTTACAGGATTCGGTGGATTAATGATGGGAGTTAGTGGCAAGGAAGCAATGGAGGCAATATCCGATCCAATGGATATTATTTCTAAAGGAGCAAATATCGTTGCACCTATTTACAATGAATTATTTAAAATTCATGGAGTAATGGATTTAATAAGTAAGATAGCATTGTGGCTCCCATCATTATTCTTTGCTGTTATATTAACAGTATGTTTCTTTTCAATAGCAATTCAAATGACATTATCATATCTTGAATTTTACATAATAATGGTAATGGGTTTTGCGACATTTTTCTTTTCGGGATTAAGACAAACAAGAAAATATGCGGCAAATGGCATTAACGGTATATTTGCAGTCTCAATCAAGTTGATGTTTTTCTGTATGTTCTCACTAATGTTGCAACTGACGTTGAAAAGTATAGAAGTCGATAGTTTCTATACGATCGGACAAACAAAAAGTACAACTACGATTGAAGTCTCATCAGATGAAGCTATAACATCAATAGATCAACTGATGGCGCATATTCGAGTGGTTGAATCAAGCAATAGATACTATGTTGATAATGGACTTGGCTACTTCGGAGCATATCAGATAGATTATGCAAATTATGATAACTGGACAAATTGGACAGCTGATTATGTGGCGAACGGTGGAGTTTTAGAAAATTCGCCGATAACTGCTGAGGAACCTCACGGACCGGCGTGGACACCGAATAATCAAGATAATGTTGCAAGATATATTTTAACAGGCTATTACAAAAAATATGGATCATATGAAATGGCGGCAAGATGTTGGAATCAAGGCGAAGGTGGCAGAAATAATTCAGACGCAGATATTTATTGGGCAAAAGTCTCAGGAGTAAATCCTACAACTGGCGGATTTACCGCACCAGAGGTTACAATCAATATGATTCTGCTGTTTAAGATAACATTTGTGGCAATGATGTTTGTATATATGGGCAGTAGAGTTTCTAAATTGGTGTTGAAACAATTCGGAAGCGGCGGTTTTAGATTTACAAGTGAAGGGGCATAGAAAATGAAAAAGAAGAAAAAATTTGCAAAAATATTGAGTATTTTGGGTTTAGGATTTGTCGGGGGTTATAGTTTGGTGGCATATGCACATGTTGTACCAGGCTGGGACGAGCCGTTTAATCCTGAATTGTATTATAGTTTGATGGAAATTTCTTGGGAGGATAGTCCATCACCTTTTGCACTGAAAGACTTGGCAAAAAATGGCGGTAATGTTTATGACTATACTCGGCATATAAAATCAATGATATTTGGAGATAAATTTGAAAAAACAGCGGAAACAGATGAGAGCAAAACAAGAAATGACGAGATAAATACAACACCATTTTCAGAAGAAATATTTGCAGAAACTTCGGCAGCATTAAATGCGGTAGGTCTAGGGACAGAAAAAGTTGCAAAAAGTACAACTATAGATGAAACAAATCCATATTTACGGCAAGGTAACGATGATGACTGGGAATCTTACAATCCCAATTCATATAATCGACAAGATAAATATAAGTGGCTGGATAAGACCTATAAGAATTTTGCAGATGGAGCAAGGCAGGAACTTGACGAAATGCAAAATACAATGGAATCGACAAAAATAGTTTTGAATCACACAAATATTGCCGAAGGTAATTTGCAGATGTATCAAGCGCAAAATGAGTTGAAAACATTGTTGGCGTATGAGTTAGCGCGGCAAAATGCATTAGATTCAAATTTAGCACAAATGCAAGCAGTATATCAAGCAAATGAATATGACGAGAATGTAGAATCGGCATATATTGATTCAATAACGATAATGGATGTGTCTGATCCATACGATGAAGTAAATTATAAAATGTTGAAAGAAGAATATGGCTACGAAAAACCAAAAGCGATAGGAATGCCAGATTTTAAGTGAGGTCGAAATGAAAATAGCATTAGTGGATGTTGACAGTCATAATTTCCCCAATTTGGTGCTTATGAAAATATCAGCGTGGCACAAAAAACTTGGTGATGAAGTAACTTTGATGAGTGCAGAAACGGCATTGCAAGAGGAAAATTTAATTTTCAAATATGAC
>CAJOHI010000109.1 GCA_905234365.1 uncultured Selenomonadaceae bacterium
GTTGAATAATTTTAACATGTTCATGCCTCAAATGATTGCGATACAAAATAATTCCGCCAATAATCCAAGATATAATAACAATAAATATAATTGTTTCAGTAGGATGATGATAAATAAACCATTTAGGTGAAAAATGAATTTTTGAAGTCTGGTTTCTATTTATAGCAGCATGAATAAAGTCAAAATCAAGATGATTAATTTCCTTGTTTAAAATATGCCAAAGACTTGGATTAGAATTTTTATCTATACCAATACAAAGCGAAGTTGAAAAGAAATTTTCAGTTGAAACGGATAGATTATAAGTATCAGTATCTTCAATGTAATAAATTACTTGGTTGCGCGGCACAAATACCATATCTGCTTCACCGTTGCTGACGGCTCTGAATGCCTCTCTAATAGTGTTTACATACAATCTTTTCTCTTGTGGAAAGCGCGGCTCAACATAAGTTTTAGTATAAAGCGTATCCTTAACACAAGCTACTTTTTGCGGTTCACCTTGAAAATCTTGCCGCTTAACACCAACATAATCAAGTTTAATGTAAGGTTGAGTCAAATATAAATTATTTTGATTTGCCCAGCTAAAATCGTCTATTGCATCTGCCAAAAAATCAAATTTACCTTCCTGAAGATATTGTATACTTTCTTTGTAATCCATAACGGCGACGACTTCTATTTCAACATTTAAATCGTCGGCTATGCGTTTAAGAATTTCTGGGAGAGCGCCTTTAACTTTGCCGTCATCAAAATAAGAGTACGGTTTTTGATCGTTTAAGACGGCAACGGTTAATTTTTTATGCTCATTTAAATATTCACGCTCTTGACGATTTAAAGTCAACGGAAAACCTTCATTGCGTAAATATTTGTTATTGAGGCGGTCACGAATATGAGGCTGATCTAACAGCATTAAATCCATAGATTTATTAAGTTGGTCAAGAAGTTCAGTTCGTTTTGAGTCAACAAGGATTCTGTAACTTTGACGATCAAATACTGCAAATATATTGCGCTTTCTTTTGCTATCAATCATCGCGTCAATATAGCCGTCAATTTCAGCGCGATTAAAGGCGTCCAACATTTCGTGATGATTGCCGTAAGAAATTAATTCATAATTAAAGCCTTCATCTTCAGCAATGGAAGGCAATGTAGGTGTCGGATAATTTGTCGGCAAAGTACCTAAACGCATATCAGGTTTAACTCCGGCATCGCTAATTACAAGTTCCATTGGAAAACGACCTATAACATGTTCAGTTCTTGTTGCATTACGAAAAATTCGATAATCACCAGGCATACATGGCATTAAATCAATATCGCCATTTCTCAATGCCTCGCCTAATTCCAGCCAAGTTTTGTATGGAATGTATTGATTCCATATACTCATAACCGTAGCCGCTATAATGACCGCTCCAATCTTCTTCAACAAAGCCAGAGTTTGGAATATATCCAACTTTTAAAATTGTTTCCTCAATCGGAGCTGCTCTAACTAAATTTGTTTGCGAAACGATTATAATTAAAGCAACGATAAAAAATCGAATTACTTTTAACTTCTTTGCCACGCCAAATTCACCTCATATAAAAATTATGATTAGTTTCACAAATATAATTTTTAATTCGCCTTGAAAATTCAAAAACCTTTTTTAATTCAAAATGAGTGATTAGTAATTCAAAAATTTAATTATTGATTAATTTGTACTTTGTAGTATCATTTAAAGTGATGAGGTGATTTTTAACAATGAATTTAGATTCAAGATTACAGGCAATAAAAAATTTTGTTCCATTAAACAGTCGAGTCGTTGACGTTGGAACAGATCATGGATATTTAGCGATTGAACTTATTGAAAGCAGCGTTGCTGATTTTGTAATTGCGAGCGATAAAAATACTGGACCACTTGAGGCAGCACGAAAAAATATTGACGCTGTAAAATTAAATGATAAAATTGAATTGCGAATCGGTGACGGCTTACAAAAAATTGCGGTTGGCGAGATCAATGTAATTTGTATTGCCGGCATAGGTGGTGCGCTCATTTGTGATATTCTCAATGCTGCGCCTGAAGTTGTAAAATCAGTCGATAAGATTATTTTGCAGCCTATGAACGCCGTTGAGAAGGTTCGTCAATGGATTATTACAAATCATTTGAACATTGAGGACGAAGATTTAGCCGAAGTTGATGATATCATTTACGAGATTATCTGTGTAAGTAAAAAGTATTCAACTTCAAAAATTACAAAGAAGGATAAATCGCCACTGCTGTCAAAATTTATCAACAATAAAATTTACAGATTGCAGCGAGTGATTGAGGAAATGTCTAAAAGTCCAAAAGCAATGATGAGCAGCAAATACCTTGAAATTCAAAATCAAATAAAACAGTTAAAGGCGGAATTAAAATGAAAAATGCAACCGTACAGACCATTTGTGATGCGATGAATCGAATTGCACCAAAGAATTTAGCTGAAGATTGGGATAATCCCGGTCTTTTAGTCGGAAGTCCCCAACAGAGCGTAACAAAAATTTTAATATGTCTCGATATAAGCGATGAAATTATTGATAAGGCTATTGAAATTAATGCAGAAATGATTGTGACACATCATCCGATGATTTTCAAAGCAATTAAAAATATTAGACTCGATTTACCACTTGGCAGAAAAATTGCAACTCTCATTAAAAATGATATTTCCTGTTTTGCGGCACATACGAATTTAGACAGCGCAAAAGGTGGCGTCAACGATGTTTTGGCGTCTAAACTTAATCTCATTGAAGTTAAACCTTTTGACGAAGAATTGACACTAGGACGAATTGGGAAACTTCAAAGAGAAATGTCAGCCAAAGAATTTGCATTTCACGTCAAAAAGTCACTTAAAGCGGATAATATCCGACTTATCAATGCTGGCGATTTCTTAATAAGTAAAGTTGGTATTTGCGGCGGTGCTGGAAGTGAATTTATTTCAAAGGCAAAATTTTTAGGCGCTGATGCTTTTGTAACCGGCGATGTCAAATATCATGAGGCACAAGCGGCATTTGAAAATAAAATTCACGTAGTTGATGCCGGTCATTTTGCAACGGAATTTCCGATCGTTCATGCTCTTGCAAAAAAAATCAAAAACGAATTTGAACGCCTTGATATTGCCGTTGAAGTCGTTGAGGATACGACGGCAAAAGATTTCTTCAACGTAATTTAAAACAGAGGTTACAAAATGCTTGTAGATATTCATACTCACATATTCCCGGACAAAATGGCGGCAGATGTTATTGATAAACTAAGCCGTATTAGTAAATCCGTTGCTTTCACTGACGGTACAGCAGATGGCTTGATAAACTCAATGAAGCACACTAACGTTGATTTATCCGTAATTTTACCGGTTGCAACAAATCCTCATCAAGTCGAGAAGGTCAACAACGCTTCCAGCACAATTAACGAAAAATTTTCTGAAGCAGGTTTAATCTCATTCGGCTGCATACATCCTGATTATGAGAATTATTCTGAAGAACTGCACAGAATTAAAAGTCTTGGATTTAAAGGAATTAAAGTTCACCCGATTTATCAAGATACCAACATTGATGATATAAAGTATTTGCGAATTTTTGAAAAGGCTGCGGAATTGGATTTAATCGTAATAACTCATGCCGGTCTTGATATTGGTTTTCCGGGTGTAATTCGCTGCAGTCCGGAAATGCTGCACCGTGTAAGCAATGAGATTGGCAATTTTAAATTCATATTGGCACATATGGGCGGCTGGAAGAATTGGAATGAAGTCATTGAATATCTCACTGACACGAAAGTTTATATTGATACCGCATTTTCAACTGGAAAAATTATTCCACGTGCCGACAGTCAATGGAAAATTGAGGATTTAAATTTACTTGACGAATCACAATTTATGAAACTCTTTAACGCTTTTGGTGCAGATAGAATAATTTTCGGAACGGACAGTCCTTGGAGTTCTCAAAGTGAATCTATAAAATTTATTGAATCGTTGCCAATCAGTACAAAAGACAAAAATAAAATTCTTAGCGGCAATGCGGAAAAACTTTTAAATATAAATTAAAATTTGTCATCAAAAAATTTTGTTTTCAACGTGTATTGCATTTATTCAATTTTCGTTATATTATATAGGTAGAAATTTTTTGAATCTTTTTAATATCTGCTCATTAATGAGAGGAGCGAATTTGAATGTTTGGAATTATCGTTGGAACTCATGGTAAATTTTCAGAAGGTATTGTGCAAGCTTGCGAAATGATTTTTGGTAAACGTGAACACCTCAAATTTGTTGGTCTTGTTCCTGGTGAGGGACCGGACGATGTCTTTGCAAAATATGAAAATGCGATTAGAGAACTTGGCGAACCAGAACAAATTCTCTTTTTGATGGATTTGCTCGGCGGTACTCCTTATAATCAGGCTGCAAGAATTGTTTCTAAAAATGAAAATTATGGAATTGTATCCGGCGTAAATCTTCCAATGCTGATTTCAATGTGCAATGCTCAAGATTCCAAAAAGCACTATTCGATAATTGAACTTATGGAAGAAGCTGTAACATCTGGCAGCGAAGGCATAAACTTTTCCACTTACGAAAAACTTAATACCGATGCAGAAGAAGACGATCTGTAATGAAAAGTTAAAAAATAAATTATAATCAGAATACAAAATCAGATATTAAAACAGGAGGGTAAATTTTATGATCAAGAAGGCGATAGCAGTTATGACTTCCGGCGGCGATAGTCCGGGAATGAATGCGGCGGCTCGTGCTGTCGTTCGTACTGCTCTCTACGAAGGCGTCAAAGTCTATGGCATTTACAATGGTTATAAGGGTATGCTTGCTGATGAGATTGTTGAATTGAATTCTAGAAGTGTTAGCGATCTTATTCAACGTGGCGGTACTTTTCTTGGAACTGCTCGCTGTAAAGAGTTCAAAACTGTTGAAGGTCGTAAGAAAGGTCTTGACAATCTCAACAAGCGTGGCATTGAAGGTCTCGTAATAATTGGTGGCGACGGCTCATTAACCGGCGGTTCAATGCTTTCAAAAGAAGGCGGTATTCCAATCGTTGGTTTGCCTGGCACCATTGACAATGACGTTTGGGGCACTGATTATACTATCGGCTGTGATACGGCTGCAAATACAGCAGTTGATGCGATTAATAAATTGCGTGACACTGCTTCGGCTCATCGTCGTATTATGGTTGTTGAGGTTATGGGTCATACTTCTGGCTGGCTTGCTCTCGTTTCCGGCATTGCAAGCGGCGCCGAATATGTTATCGTTCCTGAAGTTAAATACGATCTTGATAAAATGTGTACAGAAATCGTCGAATCTTATAAAAAAGGCCGTCGTTATACTATTATTGTCGTTGCTGAAGGTGCTTGCTCCGGCGTTGGTCTTAAGAATGTCGTGCAGGAAAAAACCGGTATTGATACTCGCGTTTCAATTCTCGGACACATTCAGCGCGGCGG
>CAJOHI010000110.1 GCA_905234365.1 uncultured Selenomonadaceae bacterium
TAGATGACGATTGACCTGCTTCGCGCAGGTTCTTTTTTTTTTGCCTTAAATTAAAAAAGCCGCTCACGGCACTTAATCTTCATAATGTCCTTTGCAAGAATAGACATAAATATTATTTTCAGATACATCATATACTAACCTATTTGTTTCATCAATTCTACGACTCCACAGCGGTCGATGCATCAATCGCTCCGGTTTTCCCTTACCCTTACCCGCTCCGTTTCTTTCGATATATTTCAACAAATCATATATTCTTTGCGCTTTTTTTCTATCTGCTTGTATCCAGTAATTCCAATGCTCTAAACTGTCATCTACAAAAACTTTATTCATTTATCATACGCTCCAATTCAGCGTTTGTTAATATGATTCCTCTGCCCTTTTTTATTTGTTTTATCCCTCTATCCAGCATTTCAAGGTATTCTGAATTTTGCGCTGCTTTTTTTATATCAATTTTCTCTGCCGTTTTAAATGCCATTGCGTTAATTTTTGATTTATTAACCGCTTTAGTTATCATTTTTCATCTCTCCCATCTCTTTTTGGTTTATATCCGACCAATTTACTCGCTTAAATTATTGCCACAATATTCACCCATCTTATTTTTTATTGCGATATCGACCTAACAATAATCTTGCAAACTTTTTTTTCAAATTTTTAGCTTCTTCTTTCAATTGCTCTGCTTCTTCTTTTTTCTCAAGATATTCATTATATATGTCAATCAATCCGTAATTTTCTAATGCTTCGGCAATTTCTTTATCTTCTTCCATATATTTTATAACGTGCTTACATAAAGTAAAATGTTGACCTGCTTGACATGTACAACTCGCTTTTAAACTGCCAGCTTCATCATCAAATGTAACAATATAATTTAAACCACTGTCATTTTCAATTTTAAATTTTTTTTTCATAACTTAAAACCTATCCTTTTAATAGCTAATCATAAATGTTTAATAATCTCAAAACTCTAACGCACCTTGTACAGAAAATGATTCTTTTTTTTCTTCAAATAAGTCTATACGTTTGCCGTTAATATCTTTAAAACTACCTTTACGAAGCAGTTCTACAAATTCATTTTGATAACAAGAATATTCACCTATAACATCATTACCTACTCCATAAGCAATAAACTTTACTATTCCATAGCTTATGATTGGATTACGTCTAAAGACTCCTAAATTTGTTTCAATTTCATAACAATCGCCATTTTCTCTATTTTCGTCAAGACATATAATTTTTTCCATTCCAATTTCAAAATCTAACACATTTGGCATACTTTCTTTTATATTTTTAATATCGATGATTATATTGACTTGCTCAAACAGTCTAAATGGATTGGCGATAATGTTAAGCCTATTCCGGTTCTCAAAGACGGCAATGGCAAACTCATCAAAGATTACAAACATTCCGATTGGATCAGAAAATTGTTAGAAGAATTTGGCGAAGTTATCGAAGCTACATTAGTCGAAGATGATAAGCAAATCGCTAAGGAACTGCAAGACCTCAAGCATGTTTGCCACTCTATGCAGCATTGGCTCGGCTATAGCGACAAAGATATTGACGAAATTTGCGTCGATACTAATGAAGTAAACCGCTCTCGCGGCTACTTTGAGGGCTGACAAATGAAAATCATTCATACAAAAAACTGCCCTGTTTGCGGCAAGGAATTTAATCCGAAGTTCAACCAAAAATTTTGCTCTATTAATTGCCGCAAGCTCCGGCAAATTCATCTAAAACGTAGGAAAATCCTTCAACGCAAAAATTAACCACTACATTATTCGGCAGACCTTTTTATTAAACTAATTATATTCGCAAATGAGTTTTGACAACAAAAAAACCGCTCTCTCAGCGGCGATTTTATGTTGACAAGTCCGCTCATTTACTTTAAAATATAATTAACAAACAAATTAAATAAAGTCGACCGGCGGCTTTTGTATTTTCTATACTTCATTTTAGCACACAAAGCCTCCGATTGTCAACACTTTGGAGGAACTTTTATGGCTGAAAAACTTTTTACAACCGGCAAAGTTGCTGAAATTCTTAAAATTCCAAAACGAACACTTCAACTAAGAATTAAAGAAGGTAAACTAAAACCTGCGGTTATAACTGAAAGTGGTCGTTATCTTTTCAACGAAGAACAAATTACTCAATTTAAAAACGCGCAAACGCGCAACCAAAACGCGCAAACGCGCAACCAAAACGCGCAAACGGAAACCGCGAACCGCAAACGGAAATTAAATTACGATGAATTAAAGGAAAAGGCTAAAACATTTTTCGGAGAGTATCTTAAAAATAAAGGTATTGATATTTCCAGACATTTTCATTGTATAAATCCGGCTCATAATGATTCAACGCCGTCAATGATTTATAACGCTGACAATCACACGGCTCATTGCTTCGGCTGTGGTAAAACATACGATATTTTCAATGCTTTCAGCGAGGACACCGGCATTGATTTAAACGATAAACGTTTATTTGATATTGTCTATGAATGGTGCGGCATTGCAAATCAAAAGCCTCTACAGAAAAAAATTCAGAATAAGGTAAAACCTCTAGTAGATTTGACACCTTATTTTAACGCTTGCCAAAAATACATTAATGATGTCGATTTTATTGATTATATGAAAAGCCGTAATCTTTACGATTTAGATTTAATCAAGAATTTTCACATTGGTTACGATTTTAATTGCCGCTGTGTTGTTATCCCTCATGGTAAATATTTCTGTACACGCCGTTATATTAAAACTTGGATGGATAAAAACGGCAAAGAACACCGTTACAAATACCTTTCCGGCGCAGATATGCAATTATTTAACGAAAAAGCATTACGTAACGAAGTTGTTTTTATCACAGAAGGAACTATAGACGCTTTAAGTATCATCAAAGTCGGTGGAAATGCCGTCGCTGTTGGTGGTGCTTTTAATTTTAACAAAACTCTTTTGCCTATCTTAAAGAGTATCAGAAATAAACCTAAATTTATAATTCTTTTCGATGAGGATTCTGCAGGATTAGAGGCAAGCGCTCAATTAAAATCAGCTTTAAACGTTTCAGGTTTTTCAACTATCGAAAAATTCTTACCAAAACTTGAAAATGTCGATAAAACAGACGCTAATTTGTTGTTGCAGCGTGATGAAGCGGCTTTAAAGAAATTTGTTACTGATTCAATCGTTGAAGCAACCGAATTAAAAAATCAATCGGTGCAGGAAAAGCAATCAGCAATTAAAATGCCTAAAATAAACCTTACTACTAAAGACGCTGTGCCGTCTTGTCCTATTGATTTAGATTTGCCTAAACAATTTCGCTATACCGAGCAAGGTATTTTTTACAGAAAGAAAAATAATCTTATTTTGGCCTTTGGTACACCCGTTGTTATTACAAAATGTTTTGTCAATGTTGATGAAGGCAGAACTGAAAAACTCGAAATTGCATTTTTAGTTAATGATAAATGGATAACCAAAATTGTTGATAGAACTACGCTTTATGATTCCAGAAAAATTGTTACGTTAGGTGATTTTGGTCTTGATGTTAGCAGTTCCAGTGCTAAATATGCAGTTGAATTTATTCAATATCTTGTTAAAGACAACCGCCGCAAAATTCCTATTATCACAGCTTATACTAAAATGGGTTGGCACAACGATAAATTAGATAAATTCATTACGCCTTATGATTCAAATGATTATATTGTAGATTCCAATAAAAATACATTCAGCAGTGCTATAACACAGGCAGGGTCTTTTGAGGAATGGAAAAAAGCATATAAAGAGGTAAAGAAATATCCTCTTGTTAGATTTAATGTTGCGTGTTCTCTAGCTGTACCTCTTTTAAACATCACTCATTGCCGAAACTTTTCACTTTATACTTGGGCAAATTCAACTGCTGGAAAAACTATTTCTGCACTTTTCGCCGCTTCGGCTTGGGGCAATCACAAAGAAATGGTTAGAAACTTCAATCTCACTACAAACGCAGTTGAAGGAATTGCCGTTGAAAATAATGATTTTCCTTTGTTCATTGACGAAAAACAGCTTGCAAGTAAAAATTTTGAAGCGGCAAAAGCGCTTATGATTATCGAAATGCGGCGTAAAACCCCTAGCTTTAGCTATGGGGATATAAGCCGCAACAAGGTAAGCGCATAGAGAAATCTGTGCGTAGAGAGGACTTGCA
>CAJOHI010000111.1:0-4468 GCA_905234365.1 uncultured Selenomonadaceae bacterium
GCTGAATATACTGACGCGGCTGCTTATCTTCGTGAACTGTGCAATAAAAAAATCAGCGAACGATACGAAGTTATCACTGATGAAATTAAAAATCGCCTTGACTATGAACTTAACACGATTCACAAAATGAATTACGACAACTATTTTTTGATTGTTCATGACCTCGTTGATTATGCCAAAAGTGTCGGCATTGCCGTTGGTCCAGGTCGAGGCAGCGCTGCCGGTTCAATCGTCGCTTACATTTTGGGAATAACCGAGCTTGAACCGTTGCAATTTAATTTGCTTTTTGAGCGATTTTTAAATCCTGAGCGAGTGACAATGCCGGATATTGACATTGATTTTTGTTACCTGCGCCGTGAAGAAGTCATTGACTACGTTAAAAGGCTTTACGGTGGCGATAAAGTTTCACAAATTGCCACGTTCGGAACTATGGCAGCTAAGGCGGCGATTCGCGATGTCGGTCGAGTCTTGAACATGTCCTTTGATGAAGTCAGCAAAATCGTAAAATTAATGCCCAATGAATTAAAAATCACGACGATTGACAAGGCGCTGGAAACGTCAAGGGATTTTCGCGATATATACGAAAGTGATTTAAAAATACAGCGATTGATTGACTTATCAAGGAAACTTGAAGGACTGCCGCGACATTCCTCAACACATGCTGCCGGAGTTGTGATTGCGCCGCGACCGTTGACTGACTTCATACCGATGATGATTTCAAACTCAATGTTAGTCACGCAGTATGACAAGGACGTAATTGAAGAACTCGGCTTATTGAAAATGGATTTTTTAGGACTGCGAACATTGACGGCAATAAGCGACACTTTAAAAAATATTCGCGAATCAAGAGGCGAAGTCATTAATATATCTAAAATTCCGCTTGAGGACAAATTAACGGCTCAAATGCTTTCAGACGGCAAAACCGGCGCGATATTTCAAATGGAATCTGCAGGAATGACAAATTTAGTTAGAGACTTGCAACCGAAAGGATTTGCCGATTTAATTCCGACGGTTGCACTTTACAGACCTGGACCACTAGGCAGCGGAATGGTTGAAGACTTCATCGAAAGACGGTGCGGTAGACGAAAGATAAATTATCTTCATCCGCTGCTTGAACCAATTTTAAAAGAGACATACGGCGTAATTTTATACCAGGAACAAGTCATGCAAATTGTACAAGCGCTTGCAGGATTTACACTCGGACAGGCTGACATTTTGCGGCGTGCAATGGGCAAGAAAAAGGCAGAAATTTTAATGGCGCAGAAGGTAAATTTTATAACCGGCTGCGTCAATAATGGCATTGATAAAGCATTAGCGGAAAAGATTTTTGATTTATTAAAGCACTTTGCCGATTATGGTTTTAATAAATCTCACAGCGCAGCTTATGCACTTCTTGCTTGGCAGACAGCATATTTAAAGGCAAATTATCCGGTTGAGTTCATGGCAGCAATGATGAGCAGTGTCATGGACAATGATAAAGTCGCTGAATATATTGAACTTGCCAAACGCATGGGCATTAAGGTTCTGGTTCCAGACATCAATTTAAGCGGCACCACCTTTTATGTAGACAACGGCGCAATTCGATTTGGACTTGCAGCAATTAAAAATATTGGACAAGCAATGATTGACAGTCTAGTTGAAGTTAGAAATCGCGGAGGAAAATTTAAATCTTTGTATGATTTTTGCTGCCGAATCGACCACCGAATTTTAAACAAGCGTGCGATTGAAAGTTTAGTTAAATGTGGCGCCTTCGACGGTATTGATAAACGGAGAACCAGGCAAGTTGCCGCCGTTGATTCTGCCGTTGCTGCCGGTTTGAGCAAGCAGCAGCATGAGAGCGGCGGTCAAATTGGACTTTTCGGCGAAGAAGACCTAGCTACTGTTGATTTTGTCTTACCGAATGTACCAGAAAAAAATAAGCGTCAACTGCTTGCTTGGGAAATGGAAACGCTTGGATTTTACATATCCGGTCATCCGCTGGACGATTATTCCGACAAGATTAAGGATTTGACAAAAATCATTGACATTCACGGCAAAAAGTTTTCAGAAGGCAAAGTTATTAAAATTGCCGGCATGATAATTGATGTTAAGAAACGCAAGACTAAAAAAGGCGATATGATGTGTTTTCTGTGTATCAAAGATTTCTCTGATAAGATTGATGTTACTGTGTTTAGTTCAGCTTACTATAAGAGCGTCGATTGCATTTATCCTGATAATGCCGTTGTAATTCAAGGCAAGATTGACTGTACAAATGAAGAAACCTCAATCATTGCTAACACCATTTGGAATGCGTCGGCTTATGAACCGGAATATTATTTAAAGGTGCCTGACGATTTGGATCAGCCGGAGACTTATTCCACATTGAAGGCCATTTTTAAAAATCATCATGGCAACAAAAATATTTACATTAATAAGCGCGGACAGTGGCAGCGATTAAAGCCTGAATATAATGTAAGCTACAGCGAAAATTTATCTGCTGCACTTGCTGAGGTTTTAGGTACCGAAAATGTTAAGCGTTATTAAAACTCAACAAAAAAACGATTCTTGTCTGATGAAAGCAAAAATCGTCGATAATTAATTATAAATTATTGCAGCAAACTCAATATGTTGCTAAGATTTTGATTAGCCTGTGCAAGCATGGATTGAGACGCCTGGCTGAGTACATTAAATTTCGTGTACTCGGTCATTTCTTTTGCCATGTCTGCGTCACGGATTGTTGATTCAGCACCTTGCACGTTTTCATTTTCGGTGGTGACATTTGCTTCGGTGTATTCTAGGCGTTGAAGATATGCGCCCATGTTTGTCGCCTCGTCAAGAGCGTATTCAATGGCACTATCAACTACTCTTATTGTAACATTAGCCTCATTTTTGGTTCTAACACTTGCCTGATCCAAAGGCGTATTCTGTGCTTTATAAAGTAAATCATTAAGATCATCTGATTTTACACTATCATTACTTACATTTCTTAAATCTTCTAAATCTTTTTCATTGGGAATTTTACTTTTTAAAGATTTTGTATGCATATCGTTAATGAAAAAGTTGGTACGTTGATTTGCATGCGTGCCATGATGAATTGTCAGAGGATTAAATTTTTCTTCATTTACCAATTTCGTCATGTATGCCCAATATCCACCAGACTCACCAGGCTCACCAGGAAATGGAATAGGATTTCCGGGAGGTGGCGGTGGCAAAGGTTCCGTAAATATACCTGTCATATCATAGCCTTCATATATCCAAGCAGCATAACGTTCATTTTTCATTGAATAAGTAACATTATCTTCTTCATCAGTATTCTTTGTTATACTTACAGCGTCTGAATGTTCCTGTAAATATATAGTATCGCCTCTTGTAAAAACTTTAGAATCTCCAGCTTTTGAAACTATATCTTTTACACCATCATAGAGAGCAGCAGCAAGATCGTCAAGTGAAGTAAGATTTTTTATTCCAACAACATAAGCATAAGAATCACCATTAGTTACTCTTTCGCCAGTTCCTACGCTTTTATTGGCATCGAATACAAAAGCATGCGTATGGGCACAACTATTATAATCACTACAAAACATTGAAAAACCCTGACCATGTATATCATTTGGTAAATTTAATTCACGTCCCTCTTCTCTAGCTTGCAATGAAGAAAAGTTCATATCAAATGACAATTGTCTTCTAACTCCATTACGACTACTACCACCAGCACTACTTGATAATCCATAGGCTTCTCTATTGTTCACCCAACTCATTTTGCCGGTTTTGCCATACATAGTCACTATTTCTAAAGAAGGAAAAAATCCAGTAACACCACTGGTATAAATAGAACGTGAATCAACAGCCTCAACAGTGCCGCCAAGCGGCGGTATGTAGCTAGTATCCTCCTCATCGTCATCAGAAGGATTGTTTACAGTATCATCTTCAATAGTTACCCACTTTTTAAAGGTAACTAAATGCCCTTCCATGCGAGGTCTAAAATAGGTACCATCAAGAAGTGGTTTAGTATTATAATTCGTCCAAGTTGCAATCTCATCAATCGTCGCTCTGCGCTGGTCAAATTCTTTTTGAATAATCTTTCTGTCTTCATCAGTATTTGAATCATTCGCTGCATTAATCGCCAACTCTTTAAGACTTCGTAACTCCTCAACGATATTTTCAATACCGCCATGTGCCGTTTTGAGCATTGACGAGCCATTTTGAACATTTTGGATATCTTGTTCAAGACTTCTAATCTGTTCGCGCATTTTTTCACTGATAGCAAATGAGGCACTATCTTCTGAAGCACCGGTAATCCTTTGACCGGTTGCAACTTTTATCAACTGCTTACCGACTTTAGTGATATTTTTGTTGAGTTGTCCAAGTGTCAGTGCTATTGATGAGTCATTTATTGACATACTCCCCACGGCTAAAGCCGGCGGATTCTGCTATCATCGACATTCGCCTTAAAAATAAGGTCTTACGATGTCTCCTGCAATGGTCGATG
>CAJOHI010000111.1:4490-5298 GCA_905234365.1 uncultured Selenomonadaceae bacterium
AAGCGTATTTTAGCAAAAGAATTTACAAAATGCAATAAAAATTTAGCGCCTTACATCCCCATAGCTAAAGCTAGGGGCTTTTCGGCGCATTTCGGTAAAGTCATTGCCATAAAATCACCATCTCCTTAAAAAAACAATCCTTTAACATAGCATTTATTATTGTAAGCAAAATGAGTGACAAGATAAATTTATCTCATTACTCAATTTTACCAACACATTAATTATTAATTTTTATTATCGACATTTACATTATTTTGTCAAGTATTTTTTGAAATTTTGAGCGTATGCAAGATTATTGAATTGTTCGTTTTTATCGAAGTCGATTGTATTTTTAAGATCATAATCGTCGACAATCTCAGCCCTTACGTCGAGAATCGAATCGAGTTCAGATGTTGCAAAATTATCGTCCTCAAAAAGATCAATCCGCTCAACATAGCTACTTGCAGCACGCTTCTTATATACAATCTCGTTATCGTATTCATCAACAAAAGCGATTGATTTATCTGCTCCGTTTTGAACAGTCAATGTACCTTTACCTATCGTGAAGACATAATCATTGCCGCTGACTTCCGCTTTACTTATCGTTGTCTTCTTGCCGAGTTGTATTATATCTGTCTCACCTGTCGAGTTGACGTTATAGTCTGTTATAATGTCGCTGCCGTCTCCGCTAGTGTAAATAAATACATCGTTGCCGTCTCCACCTGTCATTGTGTCGTCACCTTTGCCGGAAGTTATAGTATCCACGCCATAACCGCCATTAAGCGAATCTGCACCTTTGCCGCCAATGATTGAGTTGTCAAGGTAATTG
>CAJOHI010000112.1 GCA_905234365.1 uncultured Selenomonadaceae bacterium
ACATTGGAAGGTGATAAAATTGTATAACTATTGTCTTCCACCCGCATAGCGGGTGGTTTTTTGTTTCGCTACGCTCAACAGGCTAAAGCCATAATAAAACGCTCGACCTAATTGCCGAACGCTGTTGATTTATTAATCGTTGTAATATTCCCAGTGAAGTCCACCTGCTCTATGTTGTTTTCCAACTATGCTTGTTTTATGAATGTGATAAAATTCAGCAGCGACCTTAATAGATTGAAAAATTTCTCCAGTCTCAATACAACGTACCTTTTTTGAACGAAGGACGGATAGTTTTTCTTTTAATTCTTGCGATACTTTATGTCCAGTGTTAGCTTTTGAAATTTTATCTCGTGTTTCTTGTGAAACAGAATGACCTTTATGTCCGTCAGCAATCTTCTTGCATATTTCTGAAGAAAGTTTTTTGCCTTTTCTTAAATCAGACAACCTTTTCTTTGTCTCGTCAGAATGATGACAACCTTTTCGAGATTCTATGGCAGGAGTTGGCTTTTTACCTTTATTTGTTGCTGAAAGTTTTCTTCTCATCTCAATAGATTTTGGACGACCATTGATCATTTTTGATATTCTCTTTCTTGTTTCTTCCGAAAGATGTTTTCCAATCAACGATTTAGAAATTTTACTCCTCGTTTCAGCTGAAGTTGGACGACCAGGAGTGCCTTCGCCGCCATCAGTCAAATTATATCCATTTGGTACTTTACAGTTATAATAAGTAATCCAAAATTTCTCACGCTCATTGAGTTCATCAAGTGTCTTGCACTTTTCGATGACATCAATAGCAAATTTTTCAATTCCATATTCTCTAATGGCACGACCGACATAATAATTGGCGTATTTATGACCTTTAATTCTTTCATTGAGTTCGACTGTTGTCTGTCCGATATAAATTTTGCCATTGATTTTGTTCTCGATTTTGTAAATAATCATGCTTTACCTCACTTTCGATTGACAAACACGAAGCAAAGCATTAAAATAAATATAGAAAGGCTCTGCGCCGTGTTTTATTGAAATGTTACAACTCAATTTTAGCACTTGCAGAGCTTTTCTGTCAATATAATCATTAATTGTCAAAACTTCGCTTGAAATTTTTTATAAAATCGTCGTAAGTCGGATTATCGAGTATTTTTTTTACGCCATTTTGACGAGAAATCCATTTAAATAGCCTGATGAATATTGTTTCCCACAGATAAAACTCACTTCTGGCAATACTCAATAAGAAAACTACTTGTACTTGATGTTCAACCCAAAGAATTGGTCTGTCAAGAATTAAAACAGATATAGAAGAAATTGCAGCGTTGTTAGTGAGAGGATGAGGAATTGCGACAAGATTGCCAATTTCTGTCGGAGAGGCTTTTTCTCTTTCCATAACCGATAAACTTGATTCTTCGTCCATAAGTCCAAGATTTTCAAGTGATTCTGTCATAAATTTAATGATTTTCTCTTTGCTGCGAAAATTTTTGCCGGTGATAAAACATTCGCGTCTAAAAAATCTATCTACATTTTGAGCAAAAATTCTTGTCGTATTAAATAATTTTTGTTGAATTGCTTTAATTTCATCATCATCAAGGAAATTTCTAACAATTATTATCTTCAGGAATTGTACTGATAATTACATCAGCATTATCTAAATTCATTGTTTTGAGCTTATAGCCTGGCATAACGTTCAAAACCGTCAAAAGTCCCTTGAAATATTCCTCAACTTTCGATTTCAATAAAATAGCCGTCCCGATTCCGCTGCCACAAACTATATAAGCAGATTGCTTGCTACGATCCGCATTTATGTTCATTCTTGTGAGCGCGGCACCAAAATGGACGGCTAAATAACCAATTTCATCTTCACTGATTGTGATATTTTCAGTCTCCTCAATGACTTTCACGGCAATAACGCTGATTTGGAACGCCAGCGGATATTCATTCTTGACGACATCTAAAACTTCGTTGTGAATGCGATTTTTAAAGCGAATACGAGGGATTAGAGCTTCTAAATGAGTTTTCAAGCCTTGCCGGAGTGTTTCATCGTGACTGAAATCAATTCCTACAATTTTAAGGACACGCTCAAGCATTTGTTCACTCAAAGATTGAATCTGCTGATTAATTTGGCTGTCAGTCGGCGTGTATTTGTTGCCAGCTATAATATGCTCTGCCAAATAATAATTTTCACTCGCGAGGACATCAATTTTAAAATTATCGTAAATTTCTTCTAAAATTGCAGTTGCCATAAAAAATTCTCTGTGTTCTTCAATATTTTTGCTCTCACGCAGCATATAAGTCACGTTATGCTCTTGACTTGCTCTGACAAGAGTTATCACGATGTAACCGATCAGCCGCTCAAGTGAATCATCAGTCAGCATAATGTCGTAAGTCGACATCACGCGAATAATAATGCTGTGAACTTTGCCAATGTCAATTTTCAGTGGAATTTGCGCCAAAATTTTATTTCTGCTCTGTTGATTGTTGAAAAGATAATCAGCAATACAATGGCGCATATCTCTTTCATTGCCTTCAAGCGTCATACCATAATTTTTGAAATTCACTATGCTCAAGTCATATTTTTCGAGTTTGGACTTAACATCGCGCAAATTAGTTTTGAGCGTCGAAAGGCTGATATAGAGGTCGTCAGCAAGTTTTTGTTGTTTGAGCGGCTCACTCAAAAAGGCAGCTTCAATCAGAGAGCAAAGAATATATTTCGTCCGTTCTTTGTCATCAATATGATTTGTTGTTTTCACATCAATAATTTTATTAAATTCTACCGTATTGTGAATGTCAATAGAATATCCGATTCTTCTGGAAATAAAAATTTCTGCAATTTTTTTATCGAGTTTCGACATAATAATTTTTAAATCCGTTCGGACAGTTTTGGCTGAAACTCCACAAAGTCTAGCAATTTCTTCAGCGATAATGCCGCTCTTGTGCTGCTTGAGAATTTTCAAGATTTTCACTTGACGCTCAGTAACCATCGCTATCCTCTCCATATAACATTTATTTATATTATATTCAAGGAACATTAATCAGCATAGACAGAAATTTACCGTTCAGAGTGGAAAATTTTTGTCGGTTTATGATATAATCTTTGCAAATAAAAAACTTAACTTAGAATTGAGTAATGAGGAGATTACTTAATAAATGACAACATCAGCTAAGGACAGAGAATTGCAACGTCAACAAGATTTAGAGCGCATAAAAAATTTCCTTCTCATTGATGACGATTTTATGACCAAGTGTTTTGAGAACAATATCGAAGCCACTGAACTTCTACTTCATATCATAATGAACAAACCAAATTTAAAAGTTCTATCTGTTGAAACTCAAAAAGAAATAAAAAATCTGCAAGGACGCAGTATTCGTTTAGATATTCACGCTACTGACGGCAATGATATTTTTGATATTGAAGTTCAACGTGCTGACAAAGGTGCAATTCCTCAACGTGCCAGATACAATTCAAGTGTAATTGATTCTAATACTTTATTTCCAAACGAAGAATTTAAAAAACTTCCAGAATCATATGTTATTTTTATCACTGAAAATGATGTACTAAACTTAGGTGATCCAATATACTAGATTGACAGAATGATTAGAGGAAGAAATGTACCATTTAACGATGGCAGTCATATTATTTATGTCAATGGTGAAAATCGGGACGATACCGCGTTGGGACTTCTTATGCATGATTTTTTCTGCAAAAATCCTGATGATATGCACTATAAAATTTTAGCTGACAGAGTTAGATACTTTAAAGAAACTGAAGAGGGAGTGTCCGCTATGTGTAAAATTATTGAAGATATGTGCAATGAAGTTGAATTAAAAAAAGCTCAAAATGTTGCTATTCGTATGTTGAAAAAAGGCAAA
>CAJOHI010000113.1 GCA_905234365.1 uncultured Selenomonadaceae bacterium
AAATGCGTGGATAGGCGCAAGAGTAAATATTTTGCCTGGAGTTACGATTGGCGAAAATGCAATTATCGGAACCGGTTCAATCGTGACAAAAGATGTACCTGATAATTGCATTGCAGTTGGCAATCCGGCAAGAGTTATTAAACAGATTTAAAATTGGAGAGCAATATGGACAAGATTGAACGTAACAAGCAAAATATAGAGAAATTCAAAAATTGCATTAACACAAATAACAAGCAGCTTGCCGAAGAATTGATTGATCCAAAGGCTGAATTTGCCAGTTTAATTTCTGATGAAAAACTTTATGGCGGTTCCGGTTATTTGTCTGTTGTTGATTTTATGCGTCAAAGTTTTTCAGATATTCATTGGGAAATTATTGACATGGCAGCAGAAGAAGATAAAGTGGCAGTAAGTTGGATTTGTTCAGGTACTCACAACGGAAATTTTATGAATTTTCCTGCGAGTGGTAAAAAGTTCTCATTCAGTTGTATGAATTTCTATTACCTCAATGAAGAAGGCAAAATTATCAAAGATGTTGCTGCACAAGGATTAATGGGACTTTTGCAATCCTTAGGTTTGATGAAGAAATAATTTTTAGGAAAGTAAGATTTTTTAAAATCAAAATTGCCACCGATTTATATGAGAAATAATCAAGAAGCATATTTAGACCCTATTCGTCAGAAATTAATTTACGTTACGACAAACTTTGGAATCTCCGATGTAATAAATCTCGTTGAGAATATAATTTCTTATTCTTTAATTCGTGACGAGTATAGAAAGTATAATTAATCCATTGCAAAATAATTTTATGAGGTGATTAACATGTCAAAAAATTTAATAGCGTATTATTCACGCAAAGGGCAGAATTATGTCAACGGTGACATTGAAAATCTTGCAAAAGGCAATACAGAAATTATCGCCGAATTTATTCAAAAGGCTGTCGGTGGAGACCTTTTTGAGATTGATACCGTCAAAGAATATCCGATTGATTATACCGAGTGTACTATTGTTGCAAAAGAAGAACTTAAACAAAAACTGCGTCCAGAACTCAAAAACTATATTGCGAGTATTGATGAATACGACACAATCTATCTTGGTTATCCTTGCTGGTGGGGTACAATGCCTATGGCTTGCTATACATTTCTTGAGCATTATGATTTTAGTGGTAAAGTTATTAGACCTTTTACAACGCATGAAGGCAGCGGACTCGGTGGAAGTGTCAGTCAAATAAAAAAGACCTGTCCGACGGCAAGCGTATTGACAGGATTAGCAATTCACGGAGCAGAAGCAGCAACAGCTGAAAAGCAAGTATCAAATTGGGCTTTATAACGGTTTATGTTTCCTACACTTTTATGGTATTAAAAAGCTCTCATTAAGAGAGCTGCATATTATAAGAATTTGATTTTGTGACTTTAGAATTTCTCAAACCGGTGGACAACCGGCAATTTTTTTTATTTAATTTCAATCTGTTTAGATTTAGGCACATCTTCAACTTTCTTCGGCAAATCGACTTTTAAAATGCCGTCTTTGAACTCGGCAGAAATTTTATTTTCGTCGATGTTATCAATGTAGAATGAACGGCTCATGCTGCCGACGTGGCGCTCACGACGAATGTAATTGCCTTTGTCGTCCTGCTCATCTTTGCCTTCTTCAGTTTTGGCAGAGATCGTCAGATAACTGTTCTCGTAGTTTAGATTGATATTTTCCTTCTTCATGCCAGGAAAGTCTGCAATAAGTTCGTAAGCATTGCCGTTGTCTTTAACATCGACTTTGAAGGCGCTGCCATTTAAATTAGCAGGCATCATAAAATCATCGAAGAATGAATCGTTAAAAACATCAAACAAACTGTGAAAATCACCATTACTTTTTGATAAATTTCTTTTTGAAACAAATGGTACTAAACCGAACATATAAATCGCTCCTTTAAATTAAATACAATTTTTATCTTTTATTGTCCTTTTGGATTTTTCCCTTCGGACATTTTCTATTATACACATAAAAATCAAAATGTCAATAGGTCAAATGGAAAAATTTTAAATTTTTTTGTTAAGTGGTTTAAACGTTTTGAAATTTAAAGTAAAAAACTCTTAAGTAAACGTTGCTAAATTTCGATATAGTTAATGTAAGTTTAAAAAACAAATTTTCAAGCAATAAAAAAGAATTAAAATAATCGAATGGAAATCGGTATTAGCGACAAGGAACGTCGGATTAATGCGTAATTAATAGTGCGTTTGCATTAGAAGTTACGATTATAGAAGGAGTAGTGATTTATTATGATGCGTTCCCTGTTCGCCGGTGTTTCCGGTCTTAAAGTTCACCAAATTCGTATGGACTCAATCGGCAATAATATTGCAAATATTAATACAGTTGGTTTTAAATCAAGTCGTACAACTTTTGCAGATATGCTTTCGCAGACGCAATCCGGCGCAGCGGCACCTGCTGACAATATTGGCGGTACCAATCCTAAGCAAATTGGTTTAGGTGTTGCAGTCGCAAGCATTGATATAATTTTCACTGACGGTTCACCTCAAGGTACCGGCAAAAATACGGACTTGGCACTCAGCGGAAATGGTTTATTTGTTGTTAAGAATGGCGATTCTACTTATTATACTCGTGACGGCGCTTTCAGTTTCGATGAAAATGGTTATTACGTTTTGCCTGGTTCAGGTCTTAAAGTGCAAGGCTGGAATGCAGTAAACGGTTCACTTAATACTAATTCTCAACCGGTTGATATAGTAGTTCCGACAGGTAAAACCATGAGTGCACAGGAAACGACAGAAATTGCATTTTCAGGCAACCTCAATGCAAATGAGCCGCTCATTACTGCAATCGACGATGTAACGACATATAACTCAACTGTAGAAATCAGCAAAATATCCAATTTGACCTTGAGTAATGGTTCCAAAGTTACAGTTACAAGTGGTAAATATACTGTTGGTCATAGCGTGCCGATGTCAACAATTTTACAGGCTTATGATTCAGAAGGTATGAGCCACTCCGTACCTATTCAACTGGAAAAAGTTGGCGCAAATACTTGGATGGCATCACTTTCAAGTTTGTCAACTGCCTATACTGCACCTAATGTATCAGGCAATATGTCTCCTACATATGCTTCAACTTATGCTTATATTAAAGAAAGCGACGGAACTTATACTCGTGTATCATTCATTGATAGCAATTCAACATTAGTAACAGCTTTTACTATCAATTTTGATTCAGCAGGTGAACCAATAGGTACTTTAACTTGCGGACTCAGACTTGAATATAACTTTGATTATTTCGCTGAAGCATCGCCACCAAGATACGTCCAAAGAACCGGCAGCGCTTATACTAGATATCTCGGACCAAATCGAACTTACACTACTTATAATACTGTTGCGGCAACTTATAATACTTTGACTGCCGTAAATGGTGCTGATGTTACAGAACCTACTGCTAACTTTACAGGCTTGACGCAGTATTCTGGCAGCAACAGTGCATATCCGACTGCTGACGGCAATGTTGCAGGTACGCTTACGAGTATATCAGTTGATACGTCCGGCGTCATAACAGGAACTTATACGAACGGCAAGAATCAGTTTGAAGCTCAAGTGGCAGTGGCACAATTTACAAACTCCGCAGGTCTTACAAAAACCGGAAATAGTTTATATGCTGAGTCAAATAACTCCGGTCCGGCAAACATTAAAACTGCACCGGATTTAGGACTGACAATTACACCGTCGGCACTTGAGTAATGAATTCAGCGAAATGATTATAACTCAGCGTGGTTTCCAAGCTAACAGCAAGATTATCAATGTCGGTGATGAAATGCTTGAAACTCTCGTCAATATGAAGAGATAATAAAAGTTAGGAATTAAAATAAAAATGATTCGTATAAAAAACCTTGAGTGGAAAAATCTGCTTGAGGTTTTTTTGATTTAAAATTTTGTTGCAGGCTTTAAATAATTTTGTTACAATATAATCAAAAAATTTTGTGGAGGTATAATTATGGCTTTTGGCAGACAAGATAACAAGTCCAACGACGGCGCTGATATGAAAATTGTAAAATTTACTACTATGGTTCAAGAGGTTGATCGTTATCTTCTTGCTTCAGGTGGTCGCAGTGGCGGCGTATTCATTTTCGGAAAATACAAAGTTTATTACTCACAAATTTTAAAGCGCTATAATGCGGATCAATTCATCGCCGTCATGGAAAATATTTTTAATCCGGGCAAGAGCGGTCCTGTCGATTTGATTGACGAGATGACAGTAATTCAAACTTTTAAAGAGATGAAAAATAAAACCGAAAAAAAATACACAGAGTATTACAGATTGATTTTCTGGCTGCTCTTTGCTGCTGCAGTCAATGACGAAATTTATAACAATGAGCTGCCAAGTATTGCTGATCTTGCCTATTGCCTTGAGTTCAACGAAAAAATGATGGGTGATTGGTGTGTTGTCGTCGATTATCTTTTGAGTGGAAATCATCTTGACGAAAACAGCAATCTTTCGCTGGAATCGCCGGAAGGTATCGCATTCTTCTTGCATAGGACGTGATTAAATGGCAAAGAGAGTTAAAGTTATACCGGTTGTAAGAGATAAAAATCTTAAGAGCAACAAAGGACGTCCAACTTACAGGACTTTAAAAAGTGCAACGATTCAATTAAACGATTTACAAAAAGCTGAAGCTGTCAAACTCTTTAACATGATGAAAAACATTCTTGTAAATACCGTACTTGATGTTGATATTAATTCAAAAAAGATTCAATTTATGGCGGAACGCATTTTAGGACATATTGAATTTGACATTGATGCCGGCTCAAGACCATTAGAAAAAGTCGTTGACGCTTCCAATATACGCGGCGGTATCCAAAAGTATTTAAAATATTTATCATAGTAGATGTTGTTAGTAGATAGCACAATTAGCAATAATGACTAACTGCTATCTGCTATTTATTGTCTGCTATAATTTAAAAGAGAGGTTGTTAAATTTATGGCTTCAACATTTATTAAAGGCATAATTGGCGATGGTTTCCTTACGGAAATTATATTGACAGCTTTTATGCGTCAAATTGGCATAACGCCAAATGATACTTATGTACTTTCCGAAACTTCCGGTCGTTGCCAAGAACTTTTAGAGCAATATAATGTACATGCTGTTCAAAATCCTATGATATTTGTACCACCTGCACAATTAATCGTTTTGGCATGTGAAATTGAAAAATCAGAAGAATTAATGAAAGAAATCGCTGATAAAATGGCAAGAGATGTATTGATAATTTCTGTCATACCTGGTTTAAAACTCGATGTGATAGAAAAGTATTTTAAAAATAACATGGTAATTCGTCTGATTATGAATCCTTGGGTAGTTAATGGATATGGTGTTTCTACTTATATCGTAGGCTCAAACAGGTCAGAAGAAGCAGGAAATATCGCGAGAGCAATATTGACTTCACTTGGTGAGACTATAGAAGTAAAGTCGGAAAATGAATTGGAGATTGTCGGAGATTTAATTTTAAGTGAATCGGTATATTCATTTTTGTCTGTTAAAGCATTGGTCAACAGCGGTACAAAAGCCGGTCTTTCAATTGATAAATCTAAAGAAATTGTGATGAAAATTCTTTCGAGTAATTCAGATGAAGTAACAGAATCAGTCGTTCATCGCAGTTATAAACAGAGTAATTACATGGAAAAAGGCAGAGAACTTTTAGAAAAATATAAAATCATAGATAATTTTAAAAAATCATTTGAAGCACCTCTTGAGGAGAAAGATATTTTTAAATTAAGATATCGCTGGTAATTGTTTTAAAAAAGTTTTTCATATAAAAGTACAAAAATTACGGCGCTAAATTTTTATTGCATTTTGTAAATTCTTTTGCTAAAATATGCTTGAAGATGAGCAGGGGTAAAAGCCGCCTTCTTGGTAAGATATATGGTTGGGGCATCGACCATTGCAGGAGACATCGTAAGACCTTATTTTTAAGGCGAATGTCGATGATAGCAGAATCCGCCGGCTTTAGCC
>CAJOHI010000114.1 GCA_905234365.1 uncultured Selenomonadaceae bacterium
GGCGATTATGATACAGGTGTTAGTGGAAATGACGTAATTATCACCGTTTCGGATAATTACAAATTGAGGCTGAAAGATGCTAAAGGTCAAATCCTTAATATTGTTGACGAGCAAGGACAGTTTGTAACAATCGACAGCACCGTAAAGGATAAATTCGTAGTTGACATAACAGGTGTAACGTTAAATGCAGATTATGAAGGTATTTTTGATTTATCGGAATTTAACGTAAATAAAGTTATAGGTTCTGCAGCAACATCAAAAGTCACTATAAATGGAAATAATAGTGCAAATACATTGGTTGGCGGCAAGAGCTACGATAGTATCGTAGGTCTTTTTGGCAATGATTCACTTAAAGGCAACAACGGTGATGATACTCTTGATGGCGGTTTTGGCGATGATACCCTTACCGGTGATGCAGGCAAAGACTTTTTCATATACGACGGTAGAGGCAATGACATCATTACTGATTATCGTGAGGACAAAGACACCATTAAAATTGAACGCGGAAAGATTAAAAGTACAAGCTTAACTGGCGATGATGTCATATTAAAAATTGGCACTGGTTCGCTTACTATCAAAGATGCAAACGACAAAATTATAACGATTGTTGATTCAAATGATGATACTATTAATAAAGTTTTCAAAGATGAGTTAATAATTGATGATACTGATCCTAATTCTGTAACGGTTGAAGATACATTTAAGTTTGTTGACGCTACTGCTCGCACAACTCCAGTTAAAATTACTGCCAATACAGAGGCAAATACTATCGTTGGTGGTGCTAAAGCTGATACTATCTACGGTCTCGCCGGTGCTGATTTCATTGACGGTGGTGCCGGTAAGGACTTCCTTTTTGGTGGCTCCGGCAAGGATACTCTTTACGGCAATAAGGGCAATGACGTTCTTACCGGTGGCAAGGGCAAGGACACTTTCATTGTTGGCAACGGTGAAGGAAATGATACCATTACTGACTACACTGAAGGTGAGGACACTCTCAAAATTCGTGCAGGTGCCATAAAGAGTGCCAGCATTATTGGTTCCACTAAAGATGTGGTACTGTACTTTAACAACGGTTCCGTTACCTTACAAGACGCAAAGGACAAAACGATCAGCATAGTTGACAAGAACGGCAAATCTTATGCAACGGTGCCTACGGATCCGATTATTGAACATATTGAGATTGATAACGATACTGCTTCACCGGTGAAATTAGCTGCTGATGTTAAGTCTGTTGATGCTTCCGCTCGCTCTAATAACTGCTAACGAATTGCCTAATACTATACTTGGTGGCACAGGTGCTGATACAATTAACGGCGGCAAAGGTAATGACTCAATTAACGGTGGTGCCGGCTCCGATTCGCTTGTTGGCGGTGAAGGCGCTGATACTCTACTGGGAGGCAAAGGTCACGATTTCTTATCCGGCGGTAAAGGTCATGATCTCCTTTCTGCTGGCAAGGGCAATGATACTTTGACTGGTGGCAAGGGCAACGATACCCTTACCGGTGGTGACGGTCAAGATGTCTTCGTTTATAGTGAAGGTGACGGTAACGACGTTATCAAGGATTATCGCTCTGAAGATTTGATTTACACTGATATTGCTTCTTCTGCTTCAACTGTCGGCAACGATATCATAATTACAGTTGGCACAGGCTCAATAAAACTGCTTGGTGCTGCAGGAATAAGACCGCGAATCATAACGATGAGTAGTAATTACGAGGAACGCAGCATAATGGATTACGACTTGGAAGAAATTATGCTACCGACAACGGATTATAACATAGGCGAAGTTGATACTTCTAATGCTCTGACAAAATCATTAACCGAATTTACCTTGACTAAATCAAAAGATTAATAGTTAGATTAGTGTAAAATCAAAAATTTTTGGGAATGAAAAAAGTTGGACTAAGCAACTAATCCAAACTTTTGTCTGTACTCAACAGGACTTAGAAATACAAGTGATTTTTAGGTCCTGATTTTATTATCTTTAATGTATTGAATGGCTTCGTTTTTTTCCTGCTCATTTGTAAAATCTGACGTTATTATCTGACAAACCATTTTGAGTTTTTCATCGACATCTTCTATTTGGTCAATCAAAATAGAGTACATCAGCCAATCTTCATTTTCAAAGGCTTCTTGCAATTTGGCCTTTATACTTTCAGCATTTGTATGAGTTTCCGTAGCGTTTTTGCTATCTTCTTGTGATATTTCAGATTCTTTTACAACTTCTAAATTGAGATAATTTTTACATTCTTCTACTAATTTATCGTAAAGGTCCATAGCTTCAGCATGATGAGTTTTGATAAATTCCTCAGCTTGTTGTCTTTCCAATTTCGAAGATTCACTATCTTTGAGGACATTACCTGCCTTTTCTAGTTCTTTTGCTATTTTTCCGATTTGTTCTCCACCAATAGAAAGTGCAGTTGATTTTAAGGCATGAATAAAAATTGTATAATTTTTCCAATCTCTACTATCAAAAGCCCTTTGGATTTTTTCTTTCTTTTCGTTCTTGAGATTGCAGAATATTTCTATAGCACTTTTAAATATATCATCTATCCCGTCACTATAGTTTAAGCCCATAGCGACATTCAAATATTTGTAATTTCCTGATTTTTCATTTGAAATTGTCGCTTCAACGCTATTTTTTAAAGTCACTTCTACCTTGTCTTTCGGCAAATACTTCAGCAACATTTCTTCAAGTTTATCTGGATTAATCGGCTTAGTCAGATAATTGTTAAACCCTGCTGTGATGTACTTTTCTTTCGCTCCTGAAATAGCATTTGCAGTTAAACAGACAGCAACAGTATGGCAATTAGGATTCCCCTTCTGCTTTCTTAATTCTTGAAGTGTTTCTATACCGTCCTTATCCGGCATCATATGGTCTAAAAAAATGATGTCGTATTTGTTATCTTGAGTTAATAGAAGTCCTTCATCTCCATTAATTGCTGTGTCAATTTTCATTTTCGTTTGTTTTAGAAGATTTTTAAAAACCATAAGATTCATCTGATTATCATCAACCATGAGAACTTGTGCTTCTGGTGCTGTAAATTTTTCCTTATATTTTTTTCTTTCTTTCAAATTCGCTTTGTATGATTCTTCATAATCACCCAATGGCTCCCATTTAATTACCTTTTGTTTCAATTCAAAAGAAAATTTTGTTCCTAAACCGTAAATACTTTCTACTTTAAGGCTGCTTTTCATCAAATAAAGCAAATTCTCGGTAATTGCCATTCCCAGACCTGTACCTTCTACGTTACGATTGCGTTCTTCCTCAATACGTTCAAATTCTGCGAACAGCTTTTTCATATCCTCCGGCTTGATTCCAATACCTGTATCCTTAATTGAAACAAGGAGAATTATGCTGTCCGGTTCTTCCTCAATACGTTTAAACTTTATGGAGAAAGTAACACAGCCTTTTTCAGTATATTTCACCGAATTGGTTAAAATATTTGTAATGACTTGCTTAATTCGGACTTCATCACCATACAGCATTTTAGGTATATTTTTATCAAAATCAAGCGCAAGAGCAAGTCCCTTATCATCTGCCTTGATTTGAATCATATTAACTAAATCGTTGATAAGAGATGAAAGATCATAATCTACGGGTATAATCTCTATTTTTCCAGCCTCAATTTTTGAAAAGTCCAGAATGTCATTGATTAATCCTAAAAGAGTATTGCCAGCAGTTTTGATATTTTCAGCATACGATATAATCTCCAACTCATTGCATTCTCTAAGAATCATTTCATTCATGCCTAAAATTGCATTGATAGGAGTACGAATTTCATGCGACATGTTGGAAAGGAAAGAAGATTTCGCTTCACTTGCAGCAAAGGCACGTTCTGAAAGATTAACAAGAGCATCTCTTTCCTTCTTTTCTTTGTCAATATCCTCTATAAGCCAAAGTACATTAGACACAATGCCATTTTTTAAGCGTCGTGATGCAATAAAACGAACCCTTCTCCACTTCTGCTCTACATTTTGATATTCAATCGTTACCGTCTCAGAATCTTTAAGGCGTTCGTTCAAAGTATCTAAGTTTATGAATCTGAGTGTATCATCAAGAGAATTTTTATTTACCATTTGCCGCATAATCGCTTCTAACATTGAACTTGCACTTTTGTGATTTCCTGCCAATAGCTTATCGGATATGGAACTCGTCGATTGTATTTCCTTGAAAGTATCTTCGATAATGTCTATGTCATATACAGATAAGTAAATTTTTGAGAGTGACGAAAGCTGTTCATTTAGTTCTTTTGCTACGCTATATCTTTGATTTGACTTGTTGAGGATATAAGAGAGAATAAGTACAATAAAGACTACAACCACTATCGTGATTATCAAAAGAATCTTCAAAGGTGTAAATATTTCCGTTGCATTTTTTATGGCTATACATCTCCAGTCGTTTTCTATTTTTTCAGAGTAAACGACATAATGTGATTCTTTGTAGTCAAATTCAAAAAAATCATTATCTGAGTTCTTTGCGTTTTCTAAAATTGCACCCCAAAAGCTGTCCTTTTCATCGTTATAATTCTTTCCAATCTCATCTTTTTCGGAATGAGCAACAACCATATTACGACTGTCCAATATAAACTCATAATCAGACTTGCCTGATTTTACCGATTCTTCTGTGATATTTTGCACTTGGTCAAGCACTATATCCATAGCTACAATACTTTTGCCGTCAACCAATCCTTTTGAGATTGTCATATTGACATACTCCCCACAGCTAAAGCTGGGGGATTCTGCTATCAACGATACTTGCCCGGAAAACCGGGACTTACGGTGTCTCCTGCAGGGGTCGATGTCC
>CAJOHI010000115.1 GCA_905234365.1 uncultured Selenomonadaceae bacterium
TCATCGCATTTATCCTTTTTTTGAAGTTTTGACGAACTCATTATATAGGATTTATGCGATTTTTGTATTCAAATTTTCAAAAATTGTAAACTACTGTTAATAGAGGAAATATGATATAATAAATAAAAAACGCAAATGGAATGATTGAGGATTTTTTAAATAGCAGGAGGTGAAAGCGCAATTTTTTCCTTGCGCTAACAATGAATCAAGGAGATTTAAAAAAAGTTGCATTTATAACTTGTGTAAACAACGATGATTGGTATAGCGAATGTAACTTATATTTGAAACATTTAAATATTCCTGACGGAATGACGGTTGATTATATTCCAATTCGTGACGCTGTTTCAATGACTTCCGGTTATAATATGGCAATGAGGCAATCAAATGCACGCTATAAAATTTACTTGCACCAAGATACGCTTGTCGTCAACAAAAATGTTATTTCCGATTTGCTTAATATTTTTGCTGATGATACGATTGGTGCAGTTGGCATGATTGGCTGTCGAAATTTGCCAAAAACCGGAGTTTGGTGGGACGGAATGAGGACTTACGGCAGAGTATTGCACGCTTGCGAGCCGGAAAGTGTCGTTGACTCTGAATGTGATGAGCCGGAAGGTAATTACATGGAAGTTGAAGCAGTTGATGGTTTATTCATCGCGACGCAATATGATATAACTTGGCGTGAAGATTTATTTGACGGCTGGCATTTATATGATACTTCAATTTGTAAAGAAATGCAGCGTGCAGGTTATCGTGTTGTCGTTCCAAATCAATCGAAGGATTTTTGGTGTATTCATTGTCCGAAAGAAAAGCCTTTATCACCAGAATACAGAAAGTATCAAAAAATTTTTTTAAAAGAATACGGAACAGAGTTGAATCCTGAAATATAATTAATATTAAAAATACCGATTGATTGTATAATAAAATTGGTCTGTAAAAAATGATATAAACGGAAATACTAGATGTTATCACAAATTTATACTATTCCTCACAGGAAGAAGAACTTCTTATGGAAGAAATTTCGCTAATATAGCCGCCTGAAAATTTTTCGTAAATGTTCGATTTATGTTGCAATTTGCCTCATCAAAATAATAAAAAAATTTATATTTTTTGTTGCAAAATTTATTTAGAATGTTATAATTAAATCAATATCTATCGTGTTAACTTATTGGTAAAAGTTTTTAGTTAGCATAGTAACTCATTTAATAAGTTTTTTCTAAATGGATTTATAGGAAAGGTAGGGATTGTTATGGCAATTTCAGGAGTAGGTGGAGCCGTTCCGGTTGCAACATTTCGTAATATGAATGTTGAAGCTAACCAAACTGGCAGACAAGTAACAGAAAACAAGATGGAAGAAGTCACAGAGAATTTGTCTGTTTCCAATTTTGGAGGAGAAGCTAATATTGGAAATGGTCAATTCAGTCAAATTAGTGAACAAATTGCGAGCGATGCCGTCAACTCTATGGCAAACATTATGGAACAAGACGACGAATTTGAACCAGCGGTCAATGGAGACCACTCTGCTTTTGGTCCGAGTGGATTCCAGCAGGCAAATGATTCGTCTTTTGATCCTGCAATGCAACGTGCAGCAAGTTCTTATGCTTACTTTAATCAGTAATATATTGATTAACAGTTCGTTGCGTACTTGCGATGTTAAATAATTTCACAATTTAACAGTTTTGTAAAATAAAAATTTAGCAGCCACGTAAATTAAAAGTGGTATTATACCCTTATATAGGACAGATAAAGAAAGTTCTATATAAGGGTAATTTAATATCTAAAATAACATTAGATGAAAAACTAAGGATAGTAAAAATTAGTGTTGGATCGTCACGAACTTTTTTCAATAGTATGAACAATACTTAGCTTTTTAGGTGAAAAAGTGTCTTTTAAACTACTAAGGACACAATCATTCTTTAATTAGCTTTTCTAGGGTTTCAAATAGTAAATCAGGTTCGACGGGCTTACTCAAATGTGCATTAAGTCCTGCTTGAAGGCTTCGCTGCACATCTTCGTCGAATGCATTAGCAGTCAAAGCAATGATTGGGATAGTAGAAGAATCCGCACGTTTGGCGGCACGTATTGTTTTAGTTGCAGTAAGTCCGTCCATCTCTGGCATACGCATATCCATAAGAATAGCATCGTAATAACCTTCCGGCTTGGATTTGTACAAATTAACCGCTTCTTTGCCATTTGCAGCACGATCTGTTTCCATTTCACGCATTAACAATACCTGAATCATAATTTGAGCATTAACCTCCATATCTTCCGCCAACAAGATATGGCGACCTTTTAAGCTGACTTTATTTTCCTTGCCGGTAGAATTTAGATTCTTTTTTTTCAGCACGTTCTTCAGTTCATTGATCAAATTTTCAGAGAAAAGCGGTTTTGCGATAAAACTATCTACGCCAGCTAAAGTTGCTTCTTCAAAAATATCGTCCCAGTTATAGGCTGTCAGAATGATAATTGCGGTCTCTTTGCCGATTATTGAGCGAATTTGTCTGGTTGTCTCTACGCCATCCATTTCCGGCATCTGCCAATCTACGATAATTAGGTTGAATGGCTCTTGTCTTGCTTGACTGAGTTTAACCGCTTCAACAGCCATTTTTCCAGATTGAACCGTTTCTGCTGCTATTCCTATTTGTGACAGAACCAATTTAGCCTGCTTACAAGCAACCAGATCGTCATCAATCACAAGTACTTTCATATCCTGCACAAATACGTTTATTTCGTCTGAATCACTTGAGAACTTCCTGTTAGAATCCATTAGCGTGACACTTACGACAAATGTTGTTCCTACGTTTTTCTCACTTTCTACGTTAATTTCGCCGTTCATCATATCGACGATTCTTTTGGTAATTGCCATTCCAAGCCCGGAACTGCCATATTTATTTGTGGCTCCTGAATCTTCTTGACTGAACGTGTCGAATATTTTCGGAAGATATTCTTTACTCATGCCAATGCCGGTATCGCTGATTTTGAACTGTAAAGTGGATTTGTCATTAAAGCCGCCGGTTTTTCCTACTACTAACTCAATTTTGCCACCCTCAGGTGTGAATTTTACAGCATTGCCGAGAATGTTTATGAGCACTTGACGGAGTTTTGTACTGTCTCCGATGTAGTAGTCATTTAGCTGACCATTAATGTGGCAATTATATTCCAATCCTTTTTCTTTACACTGTCCGCTAAAAATAACGTTGATCTGCTCTATCAGCTTTGAAAAGGCAAATTCTTCATTCTTCAACACCATACGACCAGATTCAATCCTGCTCATGTCTAAAATGTCATTTATAAGACTCAGCAAATGTTTTGCACTGCTACCGATCTTTTCGAGGTAATCTCTTGTTGCAACTGATAAATTCGGCTCATTAAGTGCAAGCGCATCCAATCCAATAATGGCGTTCATTGGTGTACGAATTTCATGCGACATATTGGATAGGAACGTGGTTTTTGCTTTACTTGCTTCTTTG
>CAJOHI010000116.1:0-3115 GCA_905234365.1 uncultured Selenomonadaceae bacterium
GCTTATTCAGGTGGACTTGATACGTCCGTGATTATTCCTTGGCTTAAAGAAAATTACGACGGCTGCGAAGTTATCGCGGTTTGTGCTGATTTAGGTCAAGGCGACGAACTTGATGTTGTACACGATAAGGCGCTTAAATCCGGCGCTTCAAAGGTCTACATTGAGAATATCACTAAAGAATTTATCGAAGGCTACGTTTGGCCGACGCTCAAAGCCGGTGCAGTTTACGAAGGCAAATATTTACTAGGCACTTCGTTTGCACGTCCGATTATTGCCAAAAAGTTAGTCGAAGTTGCCGAAAAAGAAGGTGCTGACGCAATCGCTCACGGTGCAACCGGAAAAGGTAATGATCAAGTTCGTTTTGAACTGACTATCAAGGCACTGGCTCCAAATTTAAAAATTATTGCTCCGTGGCGTGAATGGAACTTGGATTCAAGAAGCGCTGAAATTGAATATGCAAAGGCACATAATATTCCAATTCCGACTGACAACAAGACTTACAGCATGGACAGAAATATTTGGCATTTGTCACATGAAGGCGCCGATTTGGAAGATCCTTGGAACGCTCCTAAAAACTCAATGTTCTTAATCAGTAAGGCACCGGAAGATGCACCGGATAAGGCTGAAGAAATTACAATCGACTTTGAAAAAGGCGTTCCGGTTGGTGTCAACGGTCAAAAACTTGATGCAGTTAAAATCGTTGAGACGCTTAACGAAATTGGCGCAAGAAACGGCATAGGAATTGTTGACATCTGCGAAAATCGTCTCGTTGGCATGAAGTCTCGCGGCGTTTATGAAAATCCAGGCGGTTCAATTCTTTATTATGCTCATCGTGAGCTTGAATATCTCTGCCTCGACCGTGCAACTTATCATTATAAAGAGCAGGTGGCAATTCGCTACGGTGAACTCGTTTACGATGGAATGTGGTTCTGTCAACTTCGTGAAGCGCTTGAGGCTTTCGTCGATTCAACACAGGAAACAGTCACAGGTACCGTTAAACTTAAACTTTACAAAGGCAATATCATTAGCGCCGGCTCCAAGTCACCTTATTCACTTTACAGCAAAGAGTTTGTAACTTTTGAGCATGATGATGTTTATAATCAAGCTGACGCAACCGGATTTATTAATTTATTTGGACTTCCGCTCAAAGTTCGTGCACTTGTGCAGAAAAATCAAAAATAAAATAATTTGTCATACAAAATTTTTTAATGCTCTCAGATTTTTATTTGAGAGTATTTTTTTGCTTTCAAAAATAATAAAAATTTTTTTAAAAAGTACTTGACAAACGGGATATATCTCGAATATACCTTTTGTTGTTAACCTTTTTGAAATTATTAAAGGAGTGGTTTCTATGATTTCTAATTACAGTAATAGCTCACTTGTCTCTGGTACCTATTATGCCGATTCCATTTACAACAGCGGCAAATATGTAACAGTAAGTGCAGGTAGAGGCAACGACACGATTGACAATGCAAGCTGGGGAAACTATTCAAGTCTCAATGGCGGTTATGGCAATGACTCGATCAACGCCGGATCCGGTTCCTATCGCGTTACGCTCAAAGGCGGCTATGGAAATGATACGCTCACGGGCAGCACTTCAACTTATTATGGTGATGTCTTTCAATTCGGTAACTATGATGATTTTGATGTGATTACAAACTATGCTTCAAACGATACGATCCATTTCACAAGCGTCTACAGTCTCAACAATATCGTTCATGGCGCTAGTGGTAATGATTATATCTTTAATCTCAGTTCCGAAGGAAAAGTTACCGTTAAAGGCGCAGCATATATCCCAATTAAAGTCAGACTTGCTGATGGTTCAATGGTCACACTTGATGGCTATCCTGATGATGGCGACTCTACTCAAAGCGGTGGACTTACTAATAATACCTCATACATAACATTTTCCGGTTCTAGCGGAGCCGATTTGATGACCAATAACGCAGATCGCGTAACCCTTAAAGCACTTCAAGGTAATGACAATATTACCAATAATGGAAATTACGCTAGTCTTGTAGCAGCCGCTGGCAATGATCGTGTTGTTAATAAGGGAAATAACACAACCATTTCAGCAGGTGCCGGCGATGATACTATTATCAACAGCGGAAATTACGTCAGCATGATGGGCGGAAAAGGTAACGATTATTTTAACACGTATTCTACTACTTATGGCGTCACAATGAGAGGCGGCGCCGGTAATGACACTTTGACCGGCAGCAATTCTGGTGATGTATTCCAGTTTGGCAATGCTGACGGTCAAGATGTAATTACAAATTATGGTACAAATGATACCATTTATTTGTCAGGAAGGAGCAGCAATCTCACTCGTAATAGTGAGTATTCTTACTCCGCATATGGTGACGATCTCTACATAAACCTCAGCTACGGTAATTCAATAACCGTTAAGGGCGGAAAGTCCAAAGCTGTTACAGTCAAACTTTCTAACGGATATCTCCAGACACTTACCTACACTACTGGTAGTACGATCCCAACTCAATCCGGCGGCGACGACATTAATTATGTCACAAATTCAGGTAGTTCTAAGCTCGTTGAAGGTGGTGTGTTTACTGACGACTACATTTCAAATAGTGGCAATTATGTGACAGTAAGTGCAGGTTCCGGTAACGACACTATCAGCAACTCAGGCGATTATGCCAGTATTAATGGCGGCATTGGCAATGATTCAATTAATGCCGGCAGTTATTCTTATCGCGTTACACTCAAGGGCAATTCTGGAAATGATACGCTTACGGGCAGCACTTCTTATGGTGATGTTTTCCAATTTACCAAAACCGATGGTAATGATGTTATCACCAACTACGGAACGAATGATACTGTTCATTTGACAGATACTTGGACAGCCAGTGATATCAATTACTCAACAAGTGGTTCAGACGGAATCATCAATACCGGCAGCACTTATATTACTCTTAAAGGGGCAGCACAAAAATCTATAACTGTAAGATACGGTTATCTCACGACTGTTGTCGGCGGTGGTCCGATTCCAACTCCGACTCTGACACCTGATCCAACTCCGACTCGGAATACTATTAGCAACTATTATGATGATACTTTGGTTTCTGGTACAAGCGGTGCTGATTCAATCTACAAT
>CAJOHI010000116.1:3185-3634 GCA_905234365.1 uncultured Selenomonadaceae bacterium
GTGGCGCTGGCAATGATTCAATTAATGCCGGTCTCACTTATCGTGTTACAATCAACGGCGGTACCGGTAATGATACGCTTACGGGCAGCACTACAACTTCTTATGGTGATGTCTTCCAATTCGGCAACTATGATGGCTTCGATGTTATCACTAACTATGGCACGAATGATACGATTCACTTGACTCAAGAAGATGAAAGCTTCGATCATTATAATTCCGGCAATGATCTCGTACTTGACCTCAGTTCAACCGGCAAGGTCACTGTTAAAGGTGCTGCTAGTAAAGTGGTTCGCATTCGTTGGGCTGACGGCACTGTAACCACGATGAGGGGCAGCGATTCTGAAGATGATACTCTGACACCTGATCCAACTCCGACTCGGAATACTATTAGCAACTATTATGATGATACTTTGGTTTCTGGTACAAGCGGTGCTGATTCAATCTACAAT
>CAJOHI010000116.1:3696-8222 GCA_905234365.1 uncultured Selenomonadaceae bacterium
GTGGCGCTGGCAATGATTCAATTAATGCCGGTCTCACTTATCGTGTTACAATCAACGGCGGTACCGGTAATGATACGCTTACGGGCAGCACTACAACTTATTCTGGCGATATCTTCCAGTTTGGTAACTATGATGGATTCGATGTTGTCACTAACTATGGCACGAATGACACAATTCATTTAACGCAGGAAGATTATAGCTTTGATAGTTATACTTCTGGAAATGATTTCGTAATTGAACTTAGTTCTTCCGGTAAGGTTACTCTTAAAGGCGCTGCCAGTAAACCAATACAAGTTCTCTGGGCAGATGGTAACTTAAATACATTCAACAACGACTATTATTATGACTACGCAGAGCGTGACTTGCAAAGCACTTCGACACCAAGAAATTACACTGAAACCCCAACGGATTCTTGGTTTACTCAAGATGACAACTTCATTACCAATGATATCAATTCAATTATTGATACAAAATCTGAAATTTCAACTGACACGTTCACAAATTATAAGACCATCTACAACAACTTCGCGGAAGATAATCAAATTACAAAATTGGCTTACTCTAAAGATAATAAAAAATAATTTAAACTAAGCCACTAAAAAACATTCTTGTAAATAAATTTTTTAATGCTCTCAGATTTTTGTTTGAGAGTATTTTTTTGTCGCCGAATAAACAAGATAAAACTTCTAAGCATTTCAAGTGAATTGATAATTTTTAAATTTCCGGTTCCTTTTTGTTGAATTTTAATCAGAATTATGAGATAATTACTTAAAATTTTATGTTGAGGAGTGGATTTAACTTTGCGAATAAAGATTTTTAAAAGATTTTTGTTTACATTTTTAGCAGAAATAATTTTTTTGCTAAACGTCTCAATTTATTCTAATGCAGAGGCTGATCCATTGACAGAAAATGAAATTAATTCAGTAACACTTGCGAACGATTCTAGCAAACCTATTGAAACTTTTAAAGTTGGTTATGTTGTAGACACTGGTTTTTTGTACGAAGACAGACCGGGTCATATTGTTGGTTACGGTTACGAGTATATGCAATTTCTTGCAAATTATATGCACTGCAAATTTGATTACATAAAGTATGATGACTGGACCGATCTTCTTGACAAACTCAATACGGGTGAAGTTGATATGGTGCCGAATATTCCAGGCGCTCATAATTGGCTGATAAATGCAAAATCAACAGATCACGTTATTGGTCGTTTTCCTATGGAATTGGTAATTAAAGAGGAAAACATTAAACCGAATATAAATTTGGGACGTGTAAGAACGAATTATGATACACCTGGACTTGATGAAATTGCTCGTGAGGAAAATTTTACATATACTTTTACAAGTTATGCAAGATATCAAGATGTTGTTGCTGCTTATAATCGCAATGAGATTGACGGATATGTTGATGCCATGCTTTTTTATAACAAGGATAAAAATACTTATGCACTTTTTGACAGACAAAATTATCGTTTCTCGGTTCGTGCAGATAGGCAAGACTTATTAAATCGTGTTAATTGGGCTATGGATCAACTTTTACTGTATCAATCTGATATTCGCGATATACTAAAACGTAAATATAATCTCAAGGAAGGCTTCCCGTTACTTTTGACTCGCAATGAAAAAGATTTTTTAGCGAAAAAGAAAAAACTTCGTACGGCTGTTTTATTTTATCAAAAGCCGCGTGTTTATCGTGACAAAGAAGGAAATTTAACAGGACTAATAGTCGACATCATTGAAAGAATTTCCAAAGATTTAAACGTAGAAATTGAGATCGTTGAAACAAATTCTTACGAAGAAGCTAGAAATTTGATATTGAATGGCGAAATTGATTTTATTGCCGATGCAATTTGTGATTTCAACTGGGCGGAAAAATATAACATAAATCCAACACAACCATATTTTCAAATGGACTATGTTCCGGTAACTCGCGAAAATTATATGTTGGAGTCTTCAAAAAATCCTAAAGTTTCTTGTATTCCAAATATGTTTTATACAATGAACTTTATTGAAATGAAATTTCCTAAAGATGACATTGTTTATTTGCCGACTTTTGAAGAATGTTTAAAAGCGGTTGACAATGGTCGCGTTGACGTTGTTTATATTAACCGCGATTCTGTTTATTCTTTTATTGACTCCGCAGAGACTTACGATTTGGAGGTCGGTGCAGTTTCTGCTTACAGTCAGTCGATAGGTTTAGGCACTTGCTTAAACGGCGACTTAAGATTGTGGCATATTCTCAACAAAGAAATAAATCATATTGATGTAAGCTGGGTTCGCGACATGTTGGCAAAACATCAACAAAATACAAGCACGCTCAACTTAAAAAAATTTATTTATCATAATCTTTTTGCGGTAGTTCTGATTGTAGCACTTTTGACTGCAGTAATTGGCGGACTTATTTATAAACGTAAGATGAACAGGAAAGATTTTGAAATGGTTCAGCGCATGGCTTATACAGATTTCAGATATAATTTGCCAAATGTTCCTTGGCTTGAATTAAATGTACCATCAAAATTTGAAGAAATGAAAAATGACAATCCTGATGTTAAAACTTTCTTCGTCGTCTTTTCAATGATGAGCAGCGCAGTTATGACTGAAAATCGCGGTCATGGAATTATGGATAAGCAATTCAAATACTTGGCCGAAGGACTTAAACAATCTGAAAATGTAATATTTACTGCCGCCGGAATTGACGTTGGTCATTTAATTTGTTTTTGTAAGGCGGATAGTGCCGAAAAACTCTCTGAATGGACGAATGATATTATAAAAAAATATAGTTACATGGATACCGCCGATGCAAATGCAAAAATTGTTGTACACATGCAGGCAGGTATCAGCAACTATACAAATGAATTACACGTCCAACAGGCGATTGGTCGCGCAGTTACTGCTTGTCATCAAGTTTCAAGTGGCGAAATTAAAATATTTGATGAAAAGCTGGAAGAATATTTAACTTCTCAACATGATATTGAAAGTCGAATGGAAGAAGCTCTCAAAAATGACGAATTTAAAGCTTGGTATCAACCGAAATATGATATTAAAACACGACGAATTATTGGCGCCGAAGCACTTGTCCGCTGGATTAGTCCTGCAACAGGTTTTATGCCGCCAGGTAAATTTATTCCGCTATTTGAGCAAAACGGTTTTGTAATTCAAGTTGATTATTACATTTTGGAAAAAACCTTTCAGCTTCAAAAATCGAGACTTGAAGAAGGCAAAGAAATTATCCCTATTTCCGTTAATCAATCGCGTTTGCACATGAAGGAAGACGGTTATCTGGATAAAATGCGTGCTATAGTTGAAAAATATAAACTTCCGCCTGGTTTAATTGAACTTGAGATAACAGAAACCATGTTTGAAGACTTTGACGCTAAAGCAAGTCGGAAAAATGCAGAAAATATGAACTAGGCTTTACAATTTCCGTTGATGATTTTGGCGCCGGCTATTCGTCATTCAGCTTGCTCGGCAATTTGACGATGGACGTTATGAAAATCGACCGATCAGTTTTGACAGGTGCAGATACTTCAAAGAGAATGAAAAAAATTCTCGGCAATGTAATAAAACTTGGTCACTCACTTGGCATGAGCGTTATTTGTGAAGGAATTGAAACTCGTGAAGAAGAAAAATTGCTTCTTGAACTTGGTTGCCATTATGGTCAAGGTTATTTCAACGCAAAACCAATGCCGGTTGAGGACTTTATAACGTTCTTTGAAAAGCGAAATGCAGACGTCGATTCCGGAAATTACAAAATATAATTAATGATGTTTAGTTTATTTTTAGCCTTTATTTGTTAAAACGATTTTAGTCGGCAGATTTTGAATAGTCCTTTCGGCGATAATCATAGGTTTAATTTTCATTTGAAAGTTATTGCAAGCAGGGGAATTAATGTATTTTTCATAAGCAGTTTTATCCTTATAAATCTCCATGATGTGAATGATGTTAGGATTGGCATACTCAGCGGTTACAAACATACCCATTACACCGTCAACGTCTTTCACTGTTCTTTTTGATTCTTCTATTGCTAACTGTTGATATTTCGCAAGTTGTACAGGTTCAATTTCTAAACGACGCATATATACGATCGTTCCAGTGCCTGTATCTTTTTGCTCAAGTGCAATGGCGTTGACTTCTAAAAGTTTTAAGTCTTTCAATATTGGAAATCTTTCTGCACGATATTGCTGAAATGCTTCACTTGAACTGTGAATGCGATAAGCTTCATTACTTTCGTAAATTTCTAACAGCCTCATAACATCAGGATTATTAACATCAAGCGCACCATAAAGAGCATAAGTACCAGCTTCTTTTGAGGAAGTAGCCGCCAAAACTCTTGAACCAATTTCAATAATTTTTTGCATATTGCCTTCGGTTGCTTCGACTACCGCCCAATGAACAAGTGGCATATTGCCTTCCGGTGTACGAATTGAACGAGCATTTGCGATTGAACTACTCAACAGCACCACTCCCATCAACATTACTGCCAATATTTTTGTTTGAATAAATTCAATCATTGTATCTCACCGC
>CAJOHI010000117.1 GCA_905234365.1 uncultured Selenomonadaceae bacterium
TTCAAGAAATTCTTCCGGCGTTATATGCGGATAATTTTTCATTGATTTAAACAAGTCTTTTAATTCCATATCGGGACTTGATAAAAATGACATTATATCCGTCGGACACGGCAATCTTAAATCTTCTGCGTAATGTTTATAGAGCAAGTGCATTATCACGCCTGTTATCAATGCTGCTGCCGAATTGTCCCAAAACGCCGAATCACCACCACCGCCAGCTTTTTCTCCGTCAGGCTTGACCATTATTCCAACTATCATTTCAACATCGCTGATTTCTTCCGCCGTACGAAAATTTATTTCTGCTAATGGATTCCATCGTGCTGAACTTCCATCTCCGACCAACGGCGCAAATTTCATTACTTTTTGTCCGAGTACCTTTTGCCTATATCCTGCCGTTGCTTGCCATAATTCTTCTTTTACATCAAAGAAAAAAATGGAGTGCTGCCACACCAATCCTGTCGGTATAATTGTATTTACTCCTTTACCACTCCGAGTTGGCGCAACCAACAAAATATGTTCTACTCCATCGTGTAACATCAAATGTTTGTTATATGGATTTACTCCAACTACTACTCCTGATTTTTTTATTTTGCCTGATTTTTTATCTTCATATTTTCCCAGTCCTGCCTCGTCAATCTCTTTTGCCGTTGCAAAGGCTGCCGACCCGTGTGATGTCTCTTTTTTTAAGTTCCTTGCACAGATATAAGTAAATCCTGCACCTATCACAAAGCCGAGATATGGAAATCCTGCATAACTTCCTATTATTTCAGGTATTGCCTTATTCAACTCAACATCTTGCTGCCAAATATAACATTTGTATGGCGCATATATGTGCATTTCTCCTATATTTAGGCTTGAACCCAACAACTTGCTATATTCACAATCTGACGCCATTCCCTGCGTTGCATACCAATATGCAACCAGCAAACATATTCCGATTGAGATTGATCCTGTCTTGAATACTTTTTGCCTATAAATTTTTTCTTCTTCCATTACTCACCTGACGTTTGTATTTGACAAATTGCGTCTTTCATCTTCCAAAAAATCTTTCAATTTACCTATGCTTTCGCCGTTTGCTTGCAGCTGATGAATTATTGCAGAAATTTTTTCCTTACCTTCCGACAAACTCAATTTTTCGTTGTCGCCATTGATTAAAACCTCTGACAACGGTCTTTTGCCGAATTTCTCAAACTGCTCTCCATAAAGTCGCTCATTTATCGCACTTGATATTACTTCATCTGCTTTCGCCGTAACAATTTCCCCATCTTCAAAAATTATGTTCCATTGCGGCTGTAACTCATTTTCTGATTTTATTCTGCCGACTACTTTATAACTTTGTTTTGCATAATATTTATTGCCGCTCCTGTTCGGATGATATTTTTTGGAAAATCCTTCACTCTCATATTTATTTGCCAACTCATCAAGGATTATTTGAACGTCTTTATCTGAAACACAAAACGGATCACGTTTGTAAGGCAATCTGATTTTTTGTGCCGATGTGCCAAACAGACAAATTTTATGATTCTCCAACACTGGTAATTTTTCCTCAGTATTCACAAAATCATAACGGCTTGCCAATTTGATAACTTTTTCATCTGCTTTTCTCAAAATATCTGCCGCTTTTTCTCCATACACTATTTCAAAGATTTTTTTACTTGAGGCAAATTCTCTTATTGCTCCTGTCAAATATCCTTCACTCAAATCCGAATTATAAATTTTTATTCCTACTTGCAAATCATACGCCGCCACTATTGTATCAACGCTTTCTTGCTGAACCACAAATTGCAATCTTTCAAATTCCGGCATATTTTCATTTCGATAAAGCAACAATGCTCCTCTTGAAATTTCACCTGTATGTCCATAAATCGCCGTCCTCATTGCTTTTTCTTCTATTTCTTTCGGATAGCCCATCATCAAATTTTTAATATTGCTCATCAGTTTTTGAGGAATTTCTTTTCTTAACTTGTCGTATTCTTCGAGCGAATAAAATTCAAGTGCAATATCTTTATTTCCAGCGAACATTGCCAAAAATTCGGGATGTGCTTCCACAAATTCCCACTGATATTTTTCCTCAAATATTTCTCGTAATGTGTCTGCACTTTTCCAATTATCAAATATGTCTTTGTAAACGTACTTGCCTTTTTCTACTTCTTCCCTTGACATTTCAAGCGCGAACTCACTTCTACGAAAAATACTTTTATCCGTACCTTGAATATCGTCATAAGAGTGCAATGCAGGTATTATCTGCAAAAATTTCAGCACTTCATATTCCTCACCATGTCGCACAAAGTCGACAACTTTTTCAGCGTATTTTTCCTGCAAATCATACGTTTTAATGAGTTCTTCATCTGTCCAATCTGCCAATTTTTCCAATTCTATCGCCCCTTTCTAAAATGTGATATTATTTGTGACATAAACATTAAACTCATAGCCTGGCTCTACTGTTACCGTATTTGCCATATCTGACGATTCTTTTAGCAAATTCGATGTTATATTTATCAAATTTGCCGTCGCGCCTTGTGCCGCTATTTGTCCTGCTGTATAAGTCTCATTTTTTGCTGAAACATTTCCTGCTGCTACTGAACCAAGTGCCGCAATCGCTGACCCCATAGCTCCTGCCGAGATTTTTTCTCCAGTATGATGATGTATTTTTCCGGCTATTCCTGTGTAACCTGCTCCGTCTATTGCGATAATGTTTTCTGCAATACTCCAAGAGCCTCCATTTGGTAATGTCAACTGTTTAAAAGTGACAGGTACTCTTCCATTTTTCACCGCTTTTTTCTCATATGAACCTGTTATTTTACTTCCCTGCGGTATCAATACTTTTGTTCCTGTTGCCGTATCATAAACATCACTCAAAACTTGTACCATGACTTGACCCGCTACATCTGTATTTATTCCCGTCAGCAATCTCACGGGTAACACTGTTCCTGCGTCAAGTGTTGAACTATCTGGAGCATGATATTCTGATTTTATCTGCATTGGAGCATTTGTATTAGATTTGCCACTATTCGGATCAGAATTTTGATTTACCTCTCCGCCAAGTGCGAATGAAATTGCCGATTTATATTTATCATTTTTCGGACTTCTATCGACTTTTGATATTTCATTCGTTGCAGGTTCTTCAGGAAGTACCGGCATTTGTGTTGCTGCTGGTAATACTTTGTATTGTCCTTGCGGAATTGCTGGCACTGGTTGCGGTGGAGTTTCCACTACATTCGACGGTTCTACCGCTTGATTTTTTGTAGCATTTTTGGCATTTTCTTCCGCCTGTCTCCTCATTTCTTCTTCTTTCGCTTTATTCATTTCTATCAATGTTTCATAATCATTCGGCAGCTCATTTTTCGGCTTTTTATTCATCGCT
>CAJOHI010000118.1 GCA_905234365.1 uncultured Selenomonadaceae bacterium
CAATACAAGTAACAATTCAACAGTCAATGCAGGCAGCGGCAATGATTATGTCGAAATGGCAACCGTCTCAAGTTATAACAGAATTGTTGTTGGTGACGGTAATAATACTGTTTACACAGGTGACGGCAGCAATAGTACCGTAATTGCCGGCAAAGATGATGATAAAGTTACACTTGGCGGTGGCAGTGCTTATGCTAGTCTCGGCGGTGGCAAAAATAACATCTCAATAGGTGGCGGCGGTTCCAATACCGTATTAACCGGCAGCGATGATGATATTATCACTTTCACTGAACCTGACGGCGTATATTATTACAACGTTGTTAATGCCGGTGCAGGAAATAATCGTATTTTCAACAGTAAGACAGAACGTTCAACAATTAAAACCGGCGGTGGCAATGATACTATTACTACCGGCGGCTGGTACTCCTCAGTCAATGCCGGTGCTGGTGACAATCTTATCAACGTTACTTCCAGTAGCAATTCAACCGTCATAGCAGGTGCCGGATTTCAATGGCAGCAGCGGCGCAAATTTGATCGTAGCAGTCGGCGGCAATGACATCATTTACAACATAACAAATGATTCAACGATTAAAGGCTCCGGCACACGCAATTTAACAGTTGACGGCAACAATCTACTCTTTACTCATGGTGGCGGTACTGTAACTTTAGTTGGTGCGGCAAGCAAAATTAAACGAATTAAAACGGCGGCGCTTACTGCGGCAGATACGATTGGAACTGAAAATGATACTACCAGTGGCGGCGGCACTTCCTCAGATGATACGCTTATGAAGATTAATGATTCTACAACTTCGCCTGTCACGGTAAATGGAACAGTTAAAATAATTGACGCTTCCTCAAGGACTGCCGCAATTCAAATTACCGGCAATAGTCTTGCAAATAATATTACAGGCACTTCAAAAGCTGATACTATTTATGGCGGTGGCGGTGCTGATTACATTCTTGGTGCTGCCGGTGCCGATAAACTCTACGGTGACGCCGGCAAAGATTCCGTTTACGGTGGTACCGGTGCGGATACTCTCTACGGTGGAGCTGGTGCTGATTATCTCGACGGCGGCAACGGTCATGATAAATTGTACGGAGATAACGGCGCGGATACTCTTGTCGGTGGTAAGGGTAATGACACCTTAACTGGCGGTGCAGGTGCTGACGTATTTATTTATAATTCCGGTGAAGGCAACGACATTATAACTGATTATACTGCCGGTCAGGATAAAATTAAGATCGCTTCCGGTAAAATCACCGGCACAAGTGTAAACAATGATGACGTGATTTTAAATGTCGACACCGGATCAATTAAAATTGCAAACGGAAAAAATGTAACTTTGACTCTTATTGATTCGGCAGGAGTAACTACAAATACAATTATCAGCGGCATTTCTACAAGTGTAACTCTGACAGATGCGACGATTTCGCCATTTGCGGCTGATTCTCAAGTTAAGGTAATTGATGCATCGTCCAGAACAACGGCAATTAGAATCACCGGTAACAGTCTTGCAAATACAATTAAAGGCGGCTCTAAGGCTGATACAATCAATGGAGGCGCTGGTGCTGATTTGATTTATGGTAATGTCGGTGCTGATAAATTATTTGGCGACAATGGCGCTGATACTATCTATGGAGGTAATGGTGCCGATTCCATTAGCGGCGGCAACGGTCATGATAAATTGTACGGAGATAACGGCGCCGACACTCTCGTTGGCGGTAAAGGTAATGACACGCTAACCGGCGGCAACGGCAAAGATGTATTTGTTTATGCCAATGGCGACGGTAATGACGTTATCGCTGATTTCACTATTGGCACTGACAATCTGCAAATTACGTCGGGCACAATCAGCAATGCGACTGTCAGCGGCAATGATGTCGTCTTAACGATTGGAACAGGCTCAATTACTCTTAAAGACACCAAAAATCAAGCTGATGATTTACTCAAAAACTTAGGCTTGTCTTCACTTAATGCCAATTACGAGGAACGCTGGTTTGTTGACAGTGATGAATTTAACATGCAGAGTGACGAATTGAGTTCGATTATCGACAGCAATTCAAATATAATTACAAATGATTATAATTACAGCAGCATTACAAATCTTAACGATGAAATTGATTCCACGCAAATTTCCTACACCAAATCACAGAAGAAATAAACATTAAATTTTAGTAAAAAAAAAACTTCGACAACTATACTGAATGCAAAAGTATAAATCGTTGAAGTTTTTATTTTTTTGCAGTTATTTAAACCATTCCATAACCTTTTGAGCATGATCTATCAAGACAAATAAAATTGTTCTGTCGCCTGGAATTAAAATTGTATTGCCATTCGGAATGATTGCCTTGTTGCCGCGAACATAAGCACAAATTAAACATTCCTTCGGCAGATCAACTTCCATTAATTTTTTACCGGCAACTTTAGCGCCTTTTTGAACGATAACTTCAATGGCTTCAGCTTTAGCGCCTTCAAGAATTGAAACGGAAACAACGCCGCCACGTCTGACGAAAGCCAAAACTTCGCTTGCAGAAAGCAGTCTGGCACTGATAACGACATCAATTCCGACGGTCTCGATTAAATCTGCGTATTCCGTCCGATAAACTCTCACGATGGTTTTTTTTGCGCCCATATGCTTACAAAGCAATGCCATCATCAAATTTAATTTATCGTCTTCGGTCAGACAAATAACGACATCAGCATTTGCAACGCCTTCATCTGTCAATAAATCAATGCTTGTGCCGTCGCCAAAAATCGCCATACTTGAACCGCTCAATGCCGCCGCCATTTCTTCACAGCGTTCCTTGTCATGCTCAATAACTTTAACGTAGACGCCGGCATTTGAAAGTTTAATCGCAAGAGTCCTGCCGATTCTTCCGGCGCCGATTATCATCACACGTTCCAGCTTTTTGGCTTCGTGATGTACAAAATTTTCGCTGAATTTTTCAATAGCTTCAGGAAAGCCAATAAAATAAGCGTTATCGTGCATTTGTAAAAAATCGTCGCCGTGCGGGATTATCATTCTGTGATCACGAAGAATTAAACCTGCTAAGACACCTTGCGGCAATTTTAATTTTTTGAAAGGTATGTTGGCAAGTTTTGAACGCTTATTAATTTTTGCCTCAAAAAGCCTAACTTTACCTTGTGCAAAATCCTCAACGTCGAGTGCCGCCGGCATGGTCAAAATCCTATAAATTTCATTTGCGGCAATTAGTTCCGGATTCAGCATTAAATCAATATCAAATGTCTCTTTGACGTAATTTTTGACTTCGCCCATGTATTGCAAGTCGCGGATTCTGGCAATGGTATGCGTTATGCCGTGTTTCTTGGCGAGAATGCAGCACACCATATTGACTTCATCGCTGGCGGTTACGGCTATCAGCAAATCAGCGCCGTTTACGTCTGGATCGTCCATTGTTATAGGACTTGCTCCGTTTGCCGTAATTGTCAACACGTCCAAATTATTTTTAACCGCTGTCAGTTGGTCTTCTTCGTGATCGACAACTACGACTTCATGTTGTTCACGTGAAAGTAAATCCGCAATAGTATAACCGAGTTTTCCTGCACCGACAATTATAGCTCTCATGCTCTGTCTCCTAAAATATCATAGCGTTATCAACACACGAAAATTGATTTTAATTATCTGCCGACGATATGATATTTTTCTTTTATTTTTGATTTGTGATGATACATTGCAGCGTCAGCCTCTCTGAATATCTCTGCAAAATTCTCTGACTTTTGAAGACCACGTGCGATAGATACTTTTATCTCATGACCGTCAACTTGAAAACTTTCTTTGTCAGTTTCCAAGTCAAATTCATTCAAGAGACGATCTCTGTTTATGTAATCATCGCCTTCTAATATCGCAACAAATTCATCGCCACCGACACGATAAACATGACTATTCTTGAATACTCTTTCAATCAGCGATGCAGCGCGACAAATTAACTCGTTGCCGGCTTCATGACCGTAATTATCGTTGATACGTTTCAAAAAGTTAGCGTCAAAAACGGCTACGGCATACTCGATATCCTCATTATTTCGA
>CAJOHI010000119.1 GCA_905234365.1 uncultured Selenomonadaceae bacterium
TTGCAACTCAAAAGAGCGTTTATGAAAAGACAATTTCAAATATCAAGGAAGTTAAGGCACGTGATGCAGTTGTAATTGGCATTGCCGCTGCCGGTGATATTGAACTTGAAAAATATATTGAACACGTTATTTATGTACCTGATACTGATGAATTGCTAATTCCACTTTTGACGGTTGTTCCGCTGCAACTTCTCGCCTACTATGCTGCAATTACCAGAGGTTGCGATGTAGACAAACCTAGAAATTTGGCAAAGTCTGTAACGGTTGAATAAAATTTTAATTTGAGGAAGGATTGTAAACCTTGAAGAAAAAATTATTGACAATCGCACTTGCCGGACTGTTTTCAATGAATGTGGCATTTGCTGAAATAAATCAAAACTCAAATTTTGACTATCTTGTACTTGTCAACAAAACTGAAAACGAATCGAAAGTTCATCTCATCAATGTAAAAAATTCTTTTGGCAAGGAATTTCAAATTGAGAAAGAAACGTATAATCACTTTGTAAAATTACGTAATGAAATGCTAAAAGAAGGCATACAGATTGAGTTGGATTCAATTTACAGAAGCGTAGCACGTCAGCAGGAGATTGTCGAAGAATTTACCCAAAAATATGGTGCTGATTACGTCAAGAAATATGTTGCTATACCCGGATTCTCAGAGCATCATACAGGACTTGCAGTCGATATTTGTTTAGTAATTGATAACAAGATTGTCGATGATAATGATGAGATGATTGCACAGAAGGAAATTTTCAGAAAAATTCATAAAAGATTAGCGAATAATGGATTTATTCTTCGTTATCCTCTCGGTAAAGAAAATATAACAGGTTATTCTTATGAGCCTTGGCATTTTCGATATGTCGGCGAAGATATTGCAAAAATCATTTCTGAAAAAAACTTGACGCTTGAAGAATATTTAACTCAAAATCAAAATGTAAAAATCATACCATATCCTGAAAATCTTGATATAAAATCTACAGGCGCTTCGTCTGCACCTGATGAAATTAATCACGCAAACTCAATTTACTTCACGCAAAATGATTTTTATAACATGAAGTCTACTAATAATAGAGTTATTCTTCAGCATTATCCAACTTATCAGCAAACAACAGAGTATACTTGTGGACCTGCAGCAGCGTTGACGGTTTTATATCATTATGGCAACGAAAATTATGATGAAATGTCACTTGCAGCGGAAATGAAAACCCAAGACTATCCGATTGGAACAAATCCAGCGAATATGGTAAAATTTTTTAAGTCAATAGGTTGGAATGTTGACAGTTCGTTGAATCATAAAATATTTGCTGAATATGTGGACTTCAAAAATTGGGTGGTAGATAATTTAAACTCAAATACTCCGATAATGGTTGAAAATGTTGAATGGGGCGGACACTGGCGAGTTATAATTGGCTATGATACAATGAGAACTGAAAATTCCCTTGACGATATTTTGATAATGGTTGATCCATACGATACAAGCGATCACAATCAAGACGGATACATAATCAATAATGGTGAGAGATTTTTCTCAATGTGGTTTGATCATTCAATATTGCCGAAAAAACAACGCAATCAACCTTGGATAATCGCCAAACCGAAAACTGAGGAATTTAAATGAATCGGAGAGATTTTTTAAAGTACGTGGCGATGGGTTCATTGGGAATGTATTTCAATACTTTGGAGACAGAGGCGAGCAAATTAGAAACGGCTGAGCCTATGATTTACAAGCGATTCCTGCAATTCAGCGAATATGTAAAACGTCCGTCAACCGAAATTATAGTTATACATCACACTGACAAGATTGATCTGCTGACAAAGGCACCGCTTGATGAAGATTCAACCGTTGAGAGATTGCATAAATGGCATATTGAACATAATGGCTGGGCAGGTATCGGTTATCATTATCTAATTCGTAAATCCGGAATGATTGAGCAGGGACGTCTGCCGGATATGGTCGGCGCTCATGTTTACAATCATAATAATAATTCAATCGGTATCTGCCTTGCCGGAAGTTTTCATGCTGGAGTCGCAAAACCAACCAAATATCAAATCCAATCCCTTAAAGAACTGACTTCCTGGCTTTGTCGAAAGTATGATATAAATCCTTCAAATCAGACGATATTGGGACATCGTGATATTGGAGATACTACCTGTCCTGGTGATAATTTGTACTGTCGATTAAACGAGATTCGAAAATATTGCAAGGAAAATTCAGAGTGATACTTTTGAAAAGAATTGTTAATGAAGAATTTAATTTTAGAAGTGATGTTATGAACAATAAAGTTGATATATTGGGTGTCAGTGTCGATTCAGTGACAATGCAAGAAGCAATATCAAAAATTGAAACGTTTTTTGAACAGCGCAAACCAACTTTAATTGCAACAGCTAATGCTGAAATGTTAATGCGAGCGACACATGACGAAGAATTGAAAAAAATTTTAAACGCTGCTGAACTCGTTGTACCGGACGGGGCCGGAACTGTTTGGGCGGCTCATCACTTAGGTTATGAAATGCCTGAACGTGTTGCCGGTTACGATTTGGCTCAAGAATTGATGAAGCGTGCTCCGTTAAAAAATCGCCGCGTTTATTTTTTTGGAAGTGCTCCAGGTGTTGCTGATAAGGCAAAATTGAAAGCGGAAGAACTCTATTCCGGTATTAAAATTGTCGGTACACGCAACGGATTTTTTAAGGCAGAAGATGAACCACAAATAATTGCAGATATTAAAACCGCACAGCCGGATTTATTGTTAGTTGCACTCGGCGTACCTAAACAGGAAAAATGGCTTGCAAAATACAAAGATGAATTGAATGTGCCGGTGTCTATCGGTGTTGGTGGCACTTTTGACGTAATGGCAGGCATAATGAAACGTGCGCCGCTCTGGATGCAAAAAGCAAAACTAGAATGGCTTTTTAGAGCAATGTTACAGCCAAAACGTGCCGGTCGATTAATTGCCCTGCCAAAATTTGTATTAAAAGTTCATTCCTCAAAACAAAAATCGTAGACAAAGTAAATTTTAATCGTTATAATGTGAGTATGAATTTTAATTGAGTATTTCACATTGATAAAGGTGGTGTTGTGATGAGCATTATTAGTGAAGGATATTATTTTATAGCGATAGCGCTGATTGTCGCTCTGATTTTCGGCATTGCCTTTAATCCGTATGCGGCGATTTTGCCGGTGGTTTTGGCAGCGTATTTTGCATATTTTTTTAGGAATCCATATCGTGAAATTCCGCCTGATGAATGTGCGATTGTTTCACCGGCAGATGGCACTGTGCAAGATGTGATTCACCTTGATGATGATGAATTTGTAAAAGAACCTTGCAATAAAGTGATAATATTTCTTTCCGTTTTTGATGTTCATGTAAATCGCAGTCCTATTGCCGGTGAAATCAAAGTACAAAAATATATTTGCGGCAGATTCAGACCAGCTTATAAAGATTCAGTCGGCTTTGAAAATGAACGTCATTTAATTGGTATTGAAAATGACAAGTTAAGAGTAACTGTTACACAAATTGCCGGCATTTTAGCGCGTCGCATTGTATCTTGGGTTACTCTCGACGATAAACTGGAAAAAGGTGAACTTTACGGTTTAATTCGTTTCGGTTCCTGCACTGAAATTGT
>CAJOHI010000120.1 GCA_905234365.1 uncultured Selenomonadaceae bacterium
CCGGTAATTGCAGTTTTTGGTAAATTGTTTGTAAACGCACTCAAAGGCGTGGCACCGATTCTGGTTTTTGTGCTGGTAATTAACGCATTGAGTCAAAAAGCAGAATCCGCAAAGATTATGAAACCGATAATATTTTTGTACATGTTCGCAACGTTCTGCGCTTCTTTGGTTGCCGTTGCAGCGTCGTTTATGTTTCCAACAAAATTGGTATTGCAAGTTACAGACGCAGAAATAACGCCGCCTTCAGGTATCGTTGAGGTGTTGCAAAATGTCATAATGAATATCGTTGACAATCCGATTCACGCTTTAACAAATGCAAATTATATAGGCATTTTAGCTTGGGCAGTTATAATTGGACTTGCTTTAAAAAATGCCGGCGATATCACACATGAGGTTGTAGCGGATTTGGCGGCAGCAGTAACTAAGGTTGTACAATGGGTTATCCGATTTGCGCCATTTGGTATTATGGGATTGGTTGCTGATTCGATTGCAACAAGCGGCGTTGAAACTTTACTGGGCTATGCTCGACTTTTGGCGGTCTTGCTTGGTGCTTTCTTCAGTGTAGCGCTGATTATGAATCCGTTAATTGTCTTTGCAAAATTGCACATGAATCCTTATCCACTCGTTTTGACTACCTTAAAAGAGAGTGGCATTTATGCTTTCTTTACACGCAGTTCAGCGGCAAATATTCCTGTAAATATGAACTTGTGCAAGAGATTGGGTCTTGATCCGGATTTCTATTCGATTTCAATTCCGCTCGGTGCAACGATTAACATGAGCGGTGCAGCTATAACGATTGCCGTCTTATCACTTGCAACGGCTTATACAATGGGAATTAATATTGATATGCCGACGGCGCTTTTACTTTGCTTAATTTCAACTGTTGGCGCTTGCGGTGCTTCAGGTGTTGCCGGCGGTTCATTACTGCTGATTCCGGTTGCTTGTTCGTCGTTTGGTGTCAGCAGTGATATTGCAATGCAGGTTGTCGGAATTGGATTTATAATTGGCGTATTGCAGGATAGTTGCGAAACGGCGCTTAACTCCTCAAGTGACGTACTTTTTACTGCTACTGCTGCTTTTTCCATGAAAAAAGACTTGAAGCCATCAGATTTAATTCCAAAGCCTGAAGATTAATTTAAAAATTAAATGCAAATTCAGCGGCTTTAATTGTTCGTTCAATATCTTCATCACTGTGAGCGATCGACATAAAACCGGTTTCAAATTGTGACGGCGCTAAATAAATTCCTTGCTCCAACATTGCGATAAAATATTTTTTGAATTGTTCTTGATTTGCAGCCACCGCATCATCATAATTTTTAACAGGCTTATCACTGAAGAATAAACCGAACATTGAGCCGGCTTGACTGACTTGAATATTAACATTAAACTTTGCAGCTGCAGCTTTCAGACCATTTACCAGTTTGGAAGTTTTGGCTGTAATTTTTTTTGTAAAATCAATGTCTTCAAGTAAAATTTTTAAAGTTTCAATACCCGCCGTCATTGCAAGTGGATTTCCGCTTAATGTTCCGGCTTGATAAATTTTGCCGTCCGGTGAAACATTTCGCATAATATCACTAAGACCACCATAAGCCGCGCAAGGCAGACCGCCGCCAATAACTTTGCCAAGACAAGTTAAATCCGGTTTAATATTGTAAAGTTCCTGAGCACCACCAAGCGCACATCTGAAACCACACATAACCTCATCAAAAATCAGCAATGTACCATATTTTTCAGTCAAGCTGCGTAAAGTTTGTAAAAATCCGTCAATCGGAAGCACTAAACCCATATTACCGGCGATTGGCTCAACAATAACAGCGGCAATTTCGTCACCACATTCAGCAAAAATCTTTTCCACAGCAGCAATATCATTAAATGGCAGCGCTATCGTATCTTTTGCGGTTCCTTGTGTGACACCTGGACTTGACGGAACGCCAAAAGTTGCCAATCCGCTGCCTGCACTGACCAATAAACTGTCACTATGACCGTGATAACAGCCAATAAATTTGACGATTTTATCACGTTTAGTAAAGCCGCGAGCCACTCTCAATGCACTCATGGTCGCTTCGGTGCCACTGTTTACCATTCTAATGACTTCAATCGACGGATAAATTTTCATAACAAGTTTTGCGAGTTCCGTTTCAAGACCGGTCGGCGCACCATAACTTGTTCCGCGAGTTGCAGCGTCTTGCAAAGCCTTAACAACTCTAAGGTTAGCATGACCAATAATCATAGGTCCCCAAGAACCAACATAGTCAACGTATTCGTTACCGTCAATATCAAAAATATGACTTCCTTCAGCACGTGAAATGAACGGCGGATTACAATCAACATTACTGAATGAACGAACCGGAGAATTGACACCACCAGGCATAAATTTTTTTGCATCTTCAAATGCAGCCTTTGATTGTTTTAAATTTAAATTCAAACAAAAACCTTCTTCCAAATAAATATCAGTTTTTTCTGATTGATTGAGCATAGATTAAGCAACAAGTGCATTTTGCAGGAATTGTCCGCTTTATTGACTATATTCCAATTCTTCTCAAAGTCAAAATCTCCTTCATTGAGTGCAAAGAGTTCTCCTGCTCTCATTCTGTCACCGCCTAATTATTTGTAGGTGTCAATAATTTCTCCGATATATGTAGGACATTTACTCTGATTTTTTTTTGCTCCTTTTATTTTTGATTTTTTTCTGCTATAATTTTATCAATTCTTGCTGAATGCAAAGTAATGACGATGAACGCGATCCATATTTTAATCAATCTGAGAACGAACTCGTAGAAGATTTGCAAAATATAAAATTTGCGTTGGGAGTTGCAAAATGATTGTTATTGCTGATGAGGCAATAGTGCAAATAAAAATTTAAAAAGTAGCCTGTAATATCGGATTTAATAAAGATTTTACTCTTAATGATTTTTAAAATTGCTATAGGAGGTAGAAGATACAAATGAAAAGTTTGAATCGAAATACGATGATCGCAGCCATTACAGGTAGTGTTGTTGTAGCATTACTGTTAATCATAGGGACTTTCTGGACTGGAAGAAGCGCAAGTCAGGATACTGAAAAAGCTGTAAGCAACGTGAGCCTCCTCTATCTCGAAGAACTTGCAGGCAGACGAGAACAGGTACTTGCCTCTACTTTGAATGACAGATGTGGCAATCGGTCTCTTAACCAAAGAGGATTTGAGTTCGAAGGAAAATCTTCAAGCGTATCAACTACGAATGAGACAGCTTTACGGATTGGAAAAATTTGCCTTTGTGAATGAAGAAGGTCTAATCTATACCTCAAGAGGCACAAGAACTGACATTGATAGGTATTCGTTTGACTATAAAACAATTTTTGAACCGGAAATCTCCATTAAATCCTCAGATGAAAATATCAAAGTTGTTATAGCTATGCCAACGGATAGGCTGCCATTTGAAGAACATTTTCTTGTTGCTTGCTTCATGGAAATTGATATGGAGTACATGCTCAAGAATATATCCCTTCAATCCGGCTCAAACAATACGACTTTCTGCAATATCTACACAAGGGAAGGTTATTCTTTGACCAATATGGTACTTGGAGGACTTGCCAGCGAAGATAATCTTCTCTCGGCAATGAAACGTGCTGAATTTGAAGACGAATACAACATCGAAAAAATGCGTAATGATTTTTCTGAAGGGCAAAGAGGCGTAACTTCCTTTACCTATAACAACGTTAAGGAAACTATGTATTATATTCCAGTACACCGTACGGATTGGATGCTTACATACCTGATACGAGAAAGTGTAATTAGTGAGCAAATTGATACCATTTCAGAAGGTATTCTAAAAAGAAGCCTGTTCATGTCGATTCTTACAGCACTTGTGCTGATATTCATATTCGCCTTGATGATTAAACAGACACAGAAAGCCTCAAAACTCGCACTTGAAAGAGAAACATCGGAAATGCTACAGCAAGAAATGGAAGAACGAATTTCTTTACAAGACGAACTTTTGGAGCAGGAGAAGAAACGAGCACAACAAGACAACATGATTACCGCTCTTGCTGCGGACTACAAAAGCGTATATTACGTCAACCTTGATACAGACCAAGCAACCTGTATCCGAAACGATTCTGATGACACAGATTTTGTGGAAGGTGATACTTTTGGTTTCATGGGAACTTTTACAAAATACGCTAATGAATACGTTTCGGAGGAGTACAGAAAAACATTCCTTGATTTTATAAAACCTGAGAATATCCGTTCGGAACTAAAGAAAAAAGTTATTATCGCTTGCCGTTACTTGGTAAATAAAAACGACGTGGAACGCTATGAAATGCTTCGTATAGCAGACGTTAATGATGACAAAGAAAATTCAGATAAAACCATAAATGCTATTGGTGTGGGATTTACGGATATTGACGCAGAAATGAGAGATTCACTTGCAAAAAATCAAGCACTTAGCGAAGCATTAAAGACTGCCAAAGAAGCAAGTAAAGCAAAAACCACGTTCCTATCCAATATGTCGCATGAAATTCGTACACCAATGAACGCCATTATTGGATTGGATGCGCTTGCACT
>CAJOHI010000121.1 GCA_905234365.1 uncultured Selenomonadaceae bacterium
ATGAAAATCGTTCATACAAAAAACTGTCCTGTTTGCGGCAAGGAATTTAATCCGAAGTTCAACCAAAAATTTTGCTCTATTAATTGCCGCAAGCTCCGTCAAATTCATCTAAAACGTAGGAAAATTCTTCAACGCAAAAATTAACCACTACATTATTCGGCAGACATTTTTATTAAACTAATTATATTCGCAAATGGGTTTTGACAACAAAAAAACCGCTCTCTCGGCGGCGATTCTATTTGACAAGTCCGCTCATTTGCTTTAAAATGTAGTTAGTCAAAAAACAAAATAAAGTTGTCGAACGGCAGCTTGTGTGTTTCCTATATTCTTATTTTAACACAAAGCCTCCGTTTGTCAACACTTGGAGGTATTCATATGCAAGAAAAATTTTTCTCAACTAAAGAACTTGCTAATATTTTTGGCGTTTCTCATAGTGCAATTAAACGTTTTATTTTAAAGCAAACAATAAAACCAATATCAAACAATTTATTTTCAATCAAACAGTTTACTGAGTATGGATTTATTATCAAACAAAATGTTTGCAATGATGATGAATCCCGTAATTACAAGAATAATCAAAGTAATAAACAAAATATTCAGCAACAAACCAAAAATTTACAATCAAATGCAAATCTTAATAATATTCAGCAACAAATAAATAATTCAACAGTAAACAAAAATCTTAATAATATTCAGCAAAATGGCGATATTAAAAATCAATTTGTGCCTTATTCTAATGAATTTATCGAAAGAATTAAAGATTATACTTCTCAAATCGCTGATGCATTGTTAGATCATTCAACAGACGGCAACTTTATTTGTCCTGCTTGCGGCAATGGCGGCAGAGACAGCGGCACAGGTATTAAATTTGACGGCAAAGTTGCCCATTGTTTCGCTTGCAACGCTTCTTTTAATATCTTCAAAGCCGTTCAATCTAAATTAAATATCAATTTTCTTGAAGCCGTTAAAATCTGCGCCGAAACTGCTGGATTGACTCCGGAATTTGATAATGTTGCTGCAGACTCGGTACGAACTTCTCGCCAAAAGCCAAAACGTGAAGGTTTTATGACGCGCCGCGACGTTGCCGCGTACTTGGGTGTTGGCGAGACAACGGTGCGCCGTTGGTGCGCCACTGGTATTTTTACTGAGGATATCAAAGACCACAACGGTGTTTCCTGGTACAGTATTGAACGTGTCGAACAACTTAAAAGTGTTTATCGTCAAGATTGGCAGGATACTAAGCAAATTGAGAAGCCTCAACAAGACCTCTCTGATTATTTTGTTCACTGCCATAAAAATATTAATGATTCTAAGGTTCAAGCCTATCTGAAAGAGCGCGGCATTGATGATTCGGCTTTGATTGAGCGCTTTAATTTAGGTTATGATCCCGACTGCAACTGCCTTGTAATTCCTCATAACCAATATTTTTGCACTCGTCGCTACCTCAAGACCTGGACAGACGAAAAAGGCAGAGAACACCGCTATAAATATATCACCGGTTCTAAGACTGCGTTATTTAATGCTGATCTTACCGGTGATTTTATTTTTGTTACTGAAGGTGCCATTAACGCACTTTCAATCATCAAAGCCGGCAGCAACGCTCTTGCTTTAGGCGGCGCCGGTAATGGAAATTTACTGATTGACGCTCTAAAAAGTGCTGAAAATAAGCCTATTTTGATTATTTTACTGGACGAAGATAAACCAGGTCAAGATAAAGCCGACGAACTCTTAAAGTCGCTTTTTAATTTAAAAATCTGCGCCGTTAAAGCTCATTTGCCGATTTTTCCTGATACTGATAAAGATATTAACGACTTGCTCCGCGCCGATGAAGAAGCATTTAAAAATTTTATTGCCGATACTATCAAATCTGTCGAGATACTCAAAGATAAGCTGAAAGACTGGCCGTTTGATACGACTAAACCCGATCATTTTGATATAAGGTATGACAGCGATGATAGACGCATTTTTTTGCCTAAATTTAGCCTCGAATTGACTTTGCCGGAAAACTATTCTATGAGCAAAGACGGCATTTTAGAATACGATTGGAACGCCAAAAAGAAGGCTTTTGACATTAATCTTGTCAGCTACAGTCCTATCATTATTTCAAAACTCATTGATAATATTGATAATAACCTTGCTAAATGCGAATTATCCTGCTACGACGATGTTAAAAAGAAATGGCGCAGAATTGTTGACGATAACTCCGTTATTTTTAATTCCAGCACGATCATTTCCTTAGCTAAAAGGCATTTGGACGTTACTTCAGACACTTCTAAGCGCCTTGTGAAATATTTGGCTAAGTTCAGAGCCGTCAATAAAGATAAAATCCCTACTTCCGAAACTATCAACAATATTGGTTGGCGAAATAATGAATTTCTACCGATTAGTAACAAGTCTAAATATGAACTTGATGATACAGTTAAAGCTGATTTTATCGAGAAATTTCAATCAAGTGGTGATAAAAAAGTAGTAATCCCTCTGATAAAAGAAGTTAAAAAATTTGATATTGCTAATATAGTTATTGGTATAACATTAGCGGCACCTCTGCGTAGAATTGCATTTGACCATAATATAGCGGCTCATTTGGGTGGAATCACTGGCAGTGGAAAGACCGCTATAGGTACACTTGCATATTCGTTATTCTACAGTACAAAAGTAGAAATACCGCGTTTCAATGGTACTAGAAGCGGATTTGAAAAGATTTTTGCCGGTTTGCTTGATTTGCCTATTTTTATTGATGATGCCAACAATTTGGCTGATAACGAGCGTAAACAAGCCGAGAAGATGATTTATGACTTTGTAAACGGTGTCGGCAGAATCAGAACTAACAAAAATCTTGATACCTTAAGACCTTCTACATTTTACGGCAGCCTTTTGACCAGCGGCGAGCATTTCTTAACAACCAGCAACAGCGCCGGCGGAGCAAAGACTCGCGAAATGGAATTTAATATCGGCAAGTCATTCATTCCAAAAGAAACAGCCGTCAAAATCTACAAGATCACTAAAAAGAATTATGGTTTATTTCTTAAGGAGTGGATTGAAACTATCCAAGAACGTGAAGAAGAAATTAAAGAGGTCTACGAAATTATCAGATATGGCGGAACGCTGCAAAAAATTAAAATTGAAGGTTATGAAGGAAAAATTCCACGACATATTGATAATATTGCCGCCATTACAACCGCTAACATATATTTCACTATGAGATTTTTAAATGAAGATGATGACGATCCGACAGAATTGGTGAAAAAAGAATTGGAATGCGCTAAGAGAGTATTTGCCATGCTGCCAGATTATTCACAGATTCTTGATTATAAACGTGCTATTCCTATAATTCGCGATTGGATCATATCTCGTCCGAAATTCTTTATCCAAGCCGGTAAATACGAAAATGCAAACGGCGAAGGTGAATTTGAATTAACCGCAGAAGGTTCTTCTACTTATGGAGTGATCCGCAAAAATTATGTTGCAATTAATCCTACCGAATTTGAAAATTTCATGCTGGAGCAAGGTTTCAGCTCTTTAACTATAAACCAGCTTGCTGATGATAATTTTATCATTCG
>CAJOHI010000122.1 GCA_905234365.1 uncultured Selenomonadaceae bacterium
TTAAATAAACTCTTCCTTTTGTATAATTTATCACTATTAAACTGAATTGTCAACGCCTTCTGCAAATAAAAAACGGCAGGAAATCTATTAAAAAGACTTCTTGCCATTACATGTTTTTAATTTATTCCTGAGCTTCTTCGGCTGCCTTCTTAGCCTGTTCAGCTTGATAATTTTTAACAATAGCAGCATTCGCATCGCGTTTTGCTCTGTTAATCGAGAGAGATATTCTCTTACGCTTATTGTCAATACGCATTACTTTAACTTTAACTATATCACCGGTATGTACAGCTTCGTCAGCACGTTCAATTCTATGGTCGCTGAGTTCGCCCATTGGAATTAAGCCATCAAATCCAGGTTCAATTTCCATGAAAGCGCCAAAGTCAGTGAGTTTAATAATTTTGCCTTCTATATAATCGCCTTCTTGATACTTTTCGGCTTTATCAAGCCAAGGATCGCGTAAAGTATCTTTAACTGAAAGCGATATCTTTCTGGAATCTGGATCGACATTTTTAACGTAAACATCAATCTCATCACCAACTTTGAGAACATCGGAAGGTTGTTTAACACGTTCCCAAGAAAGGTCTGAAATGTGAGCAAGACCATCAACGCCGCCTATATCAATAAATGCGCCGTATTCGACGAGTCTTTTAACTGTACCTTTAACTGTCTGTCCGGCTTCAATCGTTGAAAAAATTTCATCTTGCTTTTTATTGCGTTCTTCCTGCAAAATTGAGCGACGTGAAAGCACTAAACGCTGTTTACGAACGTCAACTTCAATCGGAACAACTTTTACTGTTTGACCAACATAAACGTTTAAATCTTTAACATAGTGTAAATCTACTAGAGAAGCCGGAATAAAACCACGTACTCCATTAACAACAGCGCTGAGACCGCCTTTGACGACTTGAGATATATTAGCGTCAATGGTTTCGCCGCTTTCTTTTACAGCTTCTATATCTTTCCAGGCAACCATGCGATCTGCTTTAACTTTAGAAAGAGCACCGCCATTTTCTCCACCGAGTGATTGAATGTAGACATCAATTTTGTCGCCGACTTTTACAACATCTTCAGCAGATTCCGGCTCCGGATAGGCAAGTTCTCTTTTTGGTACAGGTATTTCCTGCTTGTAACCTATATCAACGAAAGCTTCACTGTGATTGACCTGTACAACTGTACCTTCAACCACTTCATGTTCTCTGATGTTTTCCAAGTCGCCGGCTTCTTCAAGCAAGGCTTTCATATCCTCTACTTTCTTAATATCGTCTGACACTTTTTTTGTACCTCCAATATTATCCAGTCCGGCGTTGAGGCTCCGGCTGTGATCCCTATTTTTTCGATTTTGTTTAACCATTCGGGTGAAAGTTCTTCGGCTGTCTCAATATGATAAGTTTTACATTCTTCACTGCAAAGTTGCGCAAGTCTTGTAGTATTGGCGCTGTTTTTTCCACCTATTACTAACATTAAATCTACATCTCTTGCAAGTTCAATCGCTGCCGCCTGTCTCTGATCTGTAGCTGTACAAATTGTGCGTAATATCTTTACGTCCGGTGCCTTTTGTTGAATAAGCCATTCAACAATTTTTTTGAAGTGTTCTCCTGAAACCGTCGTCTGCGAAACTATCCCCAGTTTTTGGCAAGACGAAAATTGTTTTGCCTCTTCTTCAGTTTCAATTATAACAGCTTTATTATTTGACCATTCAAAAATACTTTTAACTTCAGGGTGATTTTTTTCACCGATTATTACAACTTGATAGCTTTCCTCTACGAGTTTTTTTGCCGAAAGTTGAGCTTTCTTAACATGTGGACAAGTGGCGTCGACAATTTTTAGATTTCTTGATTTAGCTTCCTCATAAACTTGAGGACCTACTCCATGCGAACGAATTATTATTGTACCCTCCTTCATGTCCGCAAGATTTTCCACAGCGTCTACACCTTCGCTTTTTAGGCGCTCAACCATTTGTGGATTATGAATTATAGGTCCTAATGTACAGCTTTTTCCGTCTGCGTGTTCTCTCGCAATTCTTATTGCTCTCTTGACACCATAACAAAATCCTAAATACTTCGCTAAAATTACTCCCATATCATCACCTTTACGGTCTTGTTGCAGGCTTTATGTATAATGACGAATTACTATTCCATGATAAAAATCCTCAACTAACCTACAACTAACTTGTAGTATAGCACTAATATATTAATCAATCAATGATTTTTTAAAAATTTATTAATGATTTTTATACTTTAACTTGGTTTTTATGTTACAATATTAAGGAAAAATTTTCTCAAGTAGGTGTTATTATTGGCTAGAATCCAAAAACGTATCAAAAAAAATATGAAACCGCAACAAACTCAAGAATCATCAAAACCGAAGGCAAAAGAAAATGTCGGCAAAGATTATCTGTTAATTGCGGTAATTTCGTTTACAGTTATTGTGACGGTTGCAGCTTGGTCAACTTTGACGGATTTGAATAAAGCATTGTATTCGTTGTTGATAATTTCGTTATCGCTGACTTATGTTCGCCGTCATTTCAATTTGACAGAACAGCAGGAAACTTGGGTAGACAGAGGCAGCATAATTTCAATGGGTTTTGCTCTAGCACTTTTTGCAATAATTATGTATCAACAAATATTCGCCTAAACAAAAAAACAGTCAACGTTGTTTATTCGTGACTGTTTTATATCGTTAATTATTTATGATTAAATTTTAAATTGTCCGATTGCCGTTTGCATGTCAGAGGCGAGATTCGCCAGAGCTTGAGATGCAGCGGCAATTTCTTCGTTTGAAGCTGATTGTGTTTGAGTAGCAGAAGATATCGTTTGCGTCCTTTCATCAGTTGCATGACTTGCCTTATCAATTGATTCCGTAGCTTCGACGATTTTAACCGCGCCATCCGAAACAGTTTTGACAGATTGATTGATACCGGTAATTTCTTCTTTGATTCCGTCAACCATCTTCATAATCTCTTTGAACTGTTCGCCAACTTCGCGAATTGCATTTGTACCTGCCTTGACATCTTCGGTGCCACCTTTCATTGACTGTACTGCTTCTTCGGTTGCGGCTTGAATACCTTCAA
>CAJOHI010000123.1 GCA_905234365.1 uncultured Selenomonadaceae bacterium
GCATCGACCATTGCAGGAGACATCGTAAGACCTTATTTTTAAGGCGAATGTCGATGATAGCAGAATCCGCCGGCTTTAGCCGTGGGGAGTATGTCAAAATACACTTGTTGGTAAATACAAATTAATCAATCAGAAAAATCTGATATTATAATGATACTTAATTCGTAAAATGGTGCATCACATGATTTCCTTTACTGGATTTTTTAAAGGAGTCATGTGATTTTTACTTTGCAATTTTCATGCTGTTAAAAAATTTTTCACAAATAAATTGACAAGTTGAAATAAGTCTGTAAAATTAAAAGAGTAGCATTAACAACATTCTATATTGAATGGAGGAAATTTTAAAGATGTTTAATTTTTCACGTAAAGATACGGAGTTCTTCGACTTGTTCGTTGAGAATGCCAAGTATTTTCATCTTGGTGCAGTGTTGCTTGACGATGTTATCAAGGATCCAAACAAAGCACTTGAAAGAATTGATGAAATTCTTGGTCTTGAATCAAAAGCCGATGAAGTTAATGAACGTATCATGGAAAAACTCAACTTGTCATTTATCACACCGCTGGATCGCGAAGATATTTACATGATTGCAAGAGAACTTGATAACGGCGTTGATCTTTTGCAAGGTACTCTGCAGAGAATCATTATGAGCCGTGCAGGTCATGCTACGCATAAGTGTCCGATGTTGACTAATTGGATTGTTGAGAGTACAAATGAATTGGTTAAGGCATTTAAGCTTTTAAGTGACATTAAAAAGAACCAGCGCGAGATACTTGATGCCTGTGCTAAGGTTAGAGAGTACGAAAGCAAGGCTGACATGGTTTATCGTGAAGAAGTCGGCATACTCTATGACGATGCAACGCGCGATCCGGCTAATAGAACCATTCACCTTATCAAGTGGAAGAATATTCTTGAGGACTTGGAAGACACTCAGGATCACTGCAATAAATTAGGAAATATTCTACGCGGCGGCGTTATGAAGTATGCTTGATTGGACGTGAAATAAATGCAAGAACTTCAGTATTTGATGTTCACCGTTATTGTACTTGCGCTACTGTTCGATTTTATAAATGGCTTCCACGACAGCGCAAATGCGATTGCAACAGCAGTCTCAACGCGAGCTTTGCGACCAAATACAGCAGTAATGATGGCAGCGATGTTGGATTTTGCAGGAGCTATGGTGTCAACTGGTGTTGCAAAGACAATCGGCGGTGACATAGTAAGTAATACTCAAATTGTCGACGAAAAAATCATCATTGCGGCACTATCTGGAGCAATTATTTGGAATATAGTTACTTGGTGGTTTGCAATGCCTTCAAGTTCCTCACACGCATTGGTCGGTGGAATGATTGGTGCAGTACTCGTTTCGGTAGGAGCAATAGGCTTAAATTTCAACGGCATAGGAAAAATTGTCATAGCACTGGTTGCTTCGCCGGTTGTTGCTTGGTTTCTCGGAATAATCATAATGAATATTTTGTTCAGAGTATTCGGCTCAATGAGTCCTCATACAGTCAATAATAAATTTCGCAAAATGCAAATCCTTTCTGCAGCGGCAATGGCTTTCTCTCATGGCTCCAACGACGCGCAAAAATCAATGGGTATCATAACTTTGGCATTGTTCAGCGCCGGATTTATTCCTGAGTTTGAGGTCCCGACTTATGTTAAAATTCTTTGTGCATCGGCAATGGCAGCAGGTGTTGCACTTGGCGGACAGAGAATCATCAAAACCATTGGCGGCAAGATTTTCAAATTGGAACCAATCAGCGGTTTTGCGGCAGATTTAAATTCTTCAATCACCGTATTCAGTGCTACTTTGTTGCATTTGCCGGTTTCAACAACACACGTCGTCAGCGGTTCAATTATGGGTGTCGGCACGGCTAAACGTGTTAATGCTGTTCATTGGGGCGTTGCACAACAAATGGTGACAGCTTGGGTAATGACGATACCATGCACTGCAGTTATGGGTGCATTAGCTTATTCCTTAGTTAACATGATATTCTAAGAACTGTTACAATTTAATTTTCAGTGAAATAAAAAATTTTACCTTTAGCTTTAAACGGCAAATGATGACCACGTGGAATTAAAAATGCGTGGTCTCTTTTAATTTTTAAATCGGGCTCAATCCAACCGTCTGTAATAATCAAAATCGGTGCATCTTTTGGAAAGTCCTTTGCATTAATCATTTATCAACGCCTGGCTGCAGGACAGTTCCGCCGCGACCTTTTACCTCAACACGTCCCGCAGTATCTTCCGGTGATAAATATCCTGCGTCGTAAGCAGCGGCATCACAAAAAATTACGCGAGTATAAGGCGCATCTTTGGCATCAGAATAACTTGCAACGGCACCGAGAGCGTAGCCAATTAACTTTGCACTCATTGAGCCGGAAATATCAATAACAACTCCAAAAGTACGGCTATTTTAGGAATTTCCGCAAGTATATAACGTGGTCTTGGAAATATCCGGCGTTGAACCTTGACGGCGGCTAGGACGTGCATAAGTTCTCTTAGCTTCAAGTGGTGCAAAGTAAATGTCAAACCATTTGCCAAAGCTATCGGAGGCATGAAAGTGCTCTGATTCCCTCAATTAAGCCTTCCGGTATACAACCGCGTTTTTGTTGACCATTATGATATTCAAGACCATTTTGCAGCGCACTTTTATAAAAATCGTCAAGCGAAGCCTGATTTTTAAATTTCGGAGAGCCGCCAATTATATCGCCTTTACCGTAACCGCGCAACGTTGAAAGTTTCGAGTATTTCCTTAATTCGTTAATAATTTGATCGTAAATTTCTTCGGCAGTTTTATTTTTTAGCGTTTCATCGTACAAAATATCATTTCCGCTGCAGTCGTAGCAACAAAAATAAAATCAAAAAAACAAGCCTTTTTAGCTTGCTTTATTCTACTCCAAACATTTGTAATAAATCTGCATTTTGGATTATCCTATCACTTTTAACATCTACATTTTCCAGCATGCTCTCAACTTTGTCGCCTATTA
>CAJOHI010000124.1 GCA_905234365.1 uncultured Selenomonadaceae bacterium
GCTTTCCGGTCTTTACGAAAAATATGATGAGAAGCAATACAGCGATTATAAGCCTTTGACCGAGTCACAAAAAGAGCAAATGACCGAAGAACAAATTGAAAAATGGGAAGAAAAGGCAAAATCCGGCATGCTTTATCACGATCAGACTCTTAGCAAAGTTATTTACAACATTCGCGATGCAATTTCTTCGCCGGTTGAAAGCCTTAGCGGCAAATATGATTCAATCTTCTCGATTGGTGTCAAAACTACCGGACTTAAAGGTCAACTTACACTGGACGAAGATAAACTTAAAGCTGCTTTAGCTGATGATCCTGATTCTGTTTACAATGTCTTTGGTACAATCGGAAAGAATGATACTTTTGATGAAAATGGCGTTGCACAGCGTCTCGGTGATGTCTTCAGTGACAATATGAAAATTATTAAATCTCGTGCCGGTACAGACAGCAGCATAAATGACGACAGTGATCTTGGTACACTTATGCGTAATTTACAAACACGAATGAGTGATTTCAAAAAATTGATGGATTCATTTGAAAACAAACTTTACAAAAAATATGATGCAATGGAAGTTTCATTGTCACGACTTGGCATGCAGTTGAGTTTTATAACCGGCGGACAATAATTAATGGAAAAATATAATTTTTAATTGAGAGAGGTATTTTATGGTAAATGCGGCAGAAGCATATAAAAGGCAACAAGTTCTTACAGCAACACCAGAACAGCTTACTTTAATGCTTTATAATGGTTGCCTAAAATTTATTGGCGAAGGTATTGAGGCCGTCAAAGGTAAGAAATATGAAGACGCGAATACAACTTTACAAAAAGCTCAGAGAATTATATCTGAATTTCGCCTCACATTGAATATGGATTATGAGATTTCTCATCAGCTTTTTCCGCTTTACAACTACGTATACGATCGTCTTGTTGAAGGCAATATGAGAAGCGATACAGCGCCACTTGAGGAAGCTAAAGAAATTATCACGGAACTTAGAGATGCTTGGGTAGGTGCAATGAAGAAGGCAAGAGCAGAAAAGAATCAAGGAAGAGGTGGCAATGCTTATGCCTAATTCTGAATCTGAAGTTGATGATAAAGAAATTTTGGAACAAGCAAGAACACTTTGGAATAAATATTTAGTATTGACTAACGAACTTTTGAAATTTATAAGTAAAAATGACGTTGATACCTTCTTTGAACTCATTGAGCAGCGTGGAAAACTCATTGAGATGATGAAAAAGTTGCCAAAGAATCATTTTCGCGAAACTGACGAATGTAAGGCTATGATTGAGCAAATTAAAATGCTGGATATGCAGACAATGTATAAAGCAAGAGCTTGGCTTAACAAATCTCGCAGACAAAACAGTACAGTCAGAGCCTATGATCTTACCGGAACCGCCGGAGCTTTTGGCGGCAGAGGCACTATTTTTAATCGAAAATATTAATAAATAAAAAACCTCAGAAGATAAAATTAAAAATCTCACTGAGGTATTTTTATTTGCAGGAATGTAAATTTTTTTGAAGAATATGAATTCATTATAAATTGAAAATTGTGTTATAAAAAGATAAGGCGGAGGCGATGAAATGTTACGAGCGCAAAGTGTCGATACACTTCGTACCGGAATGAAAGTCGGCAGAAATGTTCTTGATTTAGATGGAACAGTTATTGTCAAAAGCGGTACCGTATTGACAATGGATATGATTCAATCTCTCAACGGCAAGAATGTATTTTCAGTTTATATTGACGTGCCTGAAGAAGAAATTCATGCTGATATAATTGGTCATGAATACCTTTTAGATGGAGAATACGTTGAGCGCTATAAGAAGACTTATAATCGTGTGCAAAATATCTACTATAAACTTGGCAGAGAAAATGAACTCGACCTCGCCGATTTGGAAGAAGTAATAAGTAAAGATAATATAGATGAGCTTTGTGACGGAGCAACTGCTGTTTCACAAATTCACAACATGACTCGTGACGGCGACTACGTGATACATCATGCCACTAACGTTGGTATTCTTGCAGGTCTTATGGCTAAATGGATGAGAGCATCTTGGGATAAAACTCGCGAACTCGTTATGGCAGGTCTTTTGAGTGAAGTCGGCAAGATGAAAGTTCCAAGAGAAATTCTTGACAAAACCGGTAAATTGGAGCCGGAAGAACTCGACAAAGTTAAACGCCATGTTGATTATGGCTATGATATGCTTAAACTTTCGCCTTTGAAAAAATATAATGACGTTTTGCTTGCCATTCTTCAGCACCATGAGCGCTGTGACGGCAGCGGTTATCCAAATCGACTTAAAGCTGATGCTATCTGTAATTACGCTAAAATTATTGCAATTCTTGACATTTACGATGCAATGGCGGCAAATCGTTCATATGCAAAAAGAAACTCGCCTTTTGATGTTTTTAAAATCATTTATGAAGATGTACTGAAGGGCAAACTTGACACTAAATATGGAATTTTGTTCATTAGTGAACTTTGCCATTCACTTAACGGAAATTGGGTTGGACTTTCTAACGGTGAACGTGCAAAAATTGTTTACATTGCAGAGTCACGTGTAACTTCTTTGCCGATTGTGCAAACTATAAAAAATGAATTTATTGACCTTAACACAAGACATGATATTAAAATCGAAGCACTTTTAACTGCCAATGAAGTAGGATAGTGAAAATATATTGTTGTCGCCGACTAACTTTTTAGTCATTGTCGGCAATTTTTATTAAAAAAATGATGAGTTTATCGACTCGTCATTTTTTTATTGACAATGTTTAGTCATATGATAAAATAAAATCGTTGCTTTGTATTTTATAATTATAAATGAGGTTAATTTGATATGGAACGATATTTTATTTGGGGTGTAGGATATCAAGGTACAATAATTTATGAGTTATTGAAAGATGAAATAATTATTGAAGCATTTATCGACAATAATCAAAAATTAATTGGCTCAACTTACAAGATGAATATTTGAAATTGGAAAATAAGTCAACTATAATTATTTCGCCGAGAAAAAGCGGCAGCATTGTCGATGTGCTCAAGGCTAATCAAATTGACAATTACGTCATACTTTCTGATTTAAATGATTTGGACAGCGTTAAGGTCAGTTCTGCTCATTTGTATGATGTAGTCAAGGCGAAAATTTTTAACATGCAGCGTGATTTGATAGATAATTATATTAAATTTCGTTATCTTAATCAAACTTCAAGAAACATTACAACTAATTGGCAAGAGCGTTTTGCAAAGGTAAAAAATCCTGTATTTTCTTCCATATCT
>CAJOHI010000125.1 GCA_905234365.1 uncultured Selenomonadaceae bacterium
ATTTGCATTTTTAGCAACATATGCGACTAAAGACAAGCGCGGAAAAATACATCATATGCCGCTGAAATATGCACTAAATGAATTTAAAGGCGAACATCAGAAACTTTTAAATTTGTTGAGTTGTTTAAATAAAGCAGCAGAAGTGTCGCCATTAATGAATGAACTCGTTAAAAGTGGCGAAATGCTGCATCCTTTGCACATGAAAGCGCAGGAAGCATACGAAATATTAAGATCAGTTCCAAACTTAGAAGAAAACGGAATCTTGTGCCGTATACCGAATTGGTGGAAACGCCGCAATGCTTCATCAGTTAAATTATCTGTAAAGTTTGGAGAGAAAAATCAATCGCTGGTTGGATTTGATTCATTAATATCAACACAGCCTGAACTCACTATTGACGGAATAAAACTCACAGATAAAGAAATAAAACAAATATTGCAGGAAACGGCAGGATTGGCTTTCATAAAGGGCAAATGGATTGAGATTGATAAACAGCATTTACAGGAATTGCTCGACAAAATGGACGAGTACAATGGCGATATATCTTTTCTTGATGCCTTAAAACTTGAAAGCGGAATAGACTCAAAATCAGAAAAAGAACAGGAAATAATATTCACAAATGGCGAATGGCTCGAAAATACATTGCAGCAGCTTCGCCGTCCAGATGATATGAAAAAGCCGACAATACCGGAAAATGTTAGAGCTGAGTTGCGTCCGTATCAGATAACAGGATATGCGTGGCTAAAATTCATGGCGAATTTGAGATTGGGAGCGTGTCTTGCTGATGATATGGGCTTGGGCAAGACCCTTGAAGTTTTGACGCTTTTGGAGGATTTGCGCTGTCAAAAAGAAGACGCAAAAATATTGTTGATAGTACCTGCGTCACTTTTAGGCAACTGGGAAAAAGAATCAGCGAGATTTACGCCAAAAATCAATTTGCATATACTTCACGGAAAGACAAGCGAAAAACTTGAAGAAGAACTTAAAGACGATTTACCATTTTTGACAGTTACAACTTATGCAATGGCGACAAAATTAGAGGGATTGGCAAAAATAAATTGGGACGCTGTAATCCTTGATGAAGCACAGGCGATAAAAAATCCAGGAACGAAACAGACGAAATTTATTAAAAAAATACCTGCAAAATTAAGAATAATATTGACAGGAACGCCAATCGAGAATAATCTGTCAAATTTGTGGTCATTGTTTGATTTTCTCAATAAAGGCTTACTAGGAAGCGCAGCGGAATTTAAAAAATACGCAAATAGACTAAGTAACAATCCAGAAAATTATCAAAAACTGCGAAAAATGTTATCGCCGTTTATATTGCGCCGATTGAAAACAGACAAGTCAATAATAGCAGACTTACCTGAGAAAATGGAGCAGATAGATTATGTTGGTCTTAGCAAAAAACAAATCGTACTTTATCGCGAACAAGTAAAAAAACTTGAAGATATAATTTCAGGATCGGAAGGAATCACTCGTAAGGGAATGATACTTTCAACGATAACGAAATTAAAACAAATATGCAATCACCCGGATCAATTTTTAGGATTGAGTGCCTACAGTCCAAAGGAAAGCGGTAAATTTGAATTATTGCAAGAAATCTGCGAAACCATTTACGAAAAAAGAGAGCGCGTCTTAGTGTTTACTCAATACAAAGAAATTACAGAATATCTTGCAGAGTTTTTAAGCGAAATATTCCAGAGAAACGGATTAGTATTGCATGGAGGAATACCGGTCAAAAAAAGAACTGAAATGGTAGAATTATTTAACAGCGTAAAATATGTGCCATTTATGGTGTTATCAGTAAAAGCGGCAGGAGTAGGATTGAATTTAACGGCAGCAAATCACGTCATACATTTTGACCGCTGGTGGAATCCTGCAGTAGAAAATCAAGCAACAGACAGAGCATATCGAATCGGACAAGAAAAAAATGTTATGGTGCATAAATTTGTATCAAAGGGAACTATAGAGGAAAGAATCGACGAAATAATAAAACAAAAAATTACGCTTGCCGAAAGTGTAATTGAAGCAGGCGAACAGTGGATAACGGAGTTTAGCAATGAAGAAATCATTTCAATGATGAGGTTGGAAGGTTGAGGTGATTTAATAATGTCAGGATATAATAGAAATTATTATTATAAGCCGCGCAAAAAGAAAAAAATAACGAACTTTATTGATAAATTTGCTGAAAAAGCTCAAAGAATTGCAAAAAGGCACAAAGAATATAATCCGGTCATAATTGAAGCCGGTTCGCGAACAATTTGTAAAAGTTGGTGGGGTAGGGCGTGGTGTCAAAATCTCGAAAGATATGCAGATTGGGAAAACCGGATAGAACGCGGCAAGGATTATGTAAAACACAATACGGTAGTGGATTTGCAAATAAATGGCGGCAAAATAAGTGCAAAAGTACAAGGCGCAGCATGGAGTCCTTATGACATTAATATAACTATTGATCCGATATCAGAAAAACAACGACAAGAAATCAACAAAGAATCCGCTGGAAAAATTAAAGACCTTGAATCACTAATTGCCGGAAAATTTCCTAAAGATTTAAAAGACATCTTTTTTAGAGAAGGAGGACTCTTTCCGAGTCCAAAAGAAATACATTTTGGTTGCAGTTGTCCAGATTATGCTAAAATGTGTAAACATACAGTTGCAGCATTATATGGAATAGGAGTAAGACTAGACAGCAATCCGATGTATTTTTTTCAAATGAGAGGAATAGACGTGAATTTATTCATAGCAAAAGTAATAGGCGACAAAGTTGAGAGCATGCTGGAAAATGTAGATGTTAAAAGTGATAGGATAATCCAAAATGCAGATTTATTACAAATGTTTGGAGTAGAAT
>CAJOHI010000126.1 GCA_905234365.1 uncultured Selenomonadaceae bacterium
ACTTTCCATTAATTCGATTGTTAAAAATGTTCAGGAAGAATACAAATATTGTACAATGACTTTGCAAGATGGTGAAGTTACAGTTGGACCTTATTAAATATTTTTAAGGATATACTATAGGAGTTGAGATATTTGATTGCGTTTAATGTTCCGCCATTTATTGGAAATGAACTTGAATATATCAAACAAGTCATAAATCTTCACAAAATTAGTGGTGATGGTACTTTTACAAAAAAATGCAATAAGTGGATCGAAGAAAGATTTAATGCTCAAAAGGTATTGCTTACTACAAGCGGCACATCTGCTTTAGATATGGCGATGCTTCTTTGTGGTCTTCAAAATGGTGATGAAGTCATTCTGCCAAGTTATACTTTTTCCAGCACGGCGACTTCTGCTCTTTTAGGTGGTGGAAATCTGGTTTTCGTTGATATTCGTCCTGATACCATGAATATTGATGAAAATTTAATTGAAGAAGCCATAACTCCTAAAACTAAGGTCATTATGGTTGTACATTATGCCGGTGTTGCTTGTGAAATGGATAAGATAATGGACATTGCTAAGCGTCATAATTTAAAAGTTGTTGAAGATGCTGCACAAGGTGTAATGAGTACTTATAAGGACAAGGCTCTTGGCACTATTGGCGATTTTGGTTGTTATTCTTTTCACGAGACCAAGAATTATTCAATGGGCGAAGGCGGTGCCATTGTAATTAACGATTCAAATTACAATGAGCAAGCTGAAATTTTGCGCGAAAAAGGTACTAATCGTTCAAAATTCTTTCGTGGTGAAGTTGATAAGTATACTTGGGTTGACTTTGGTGATAGTTATCTTCCAAGTGAATTGAATGCGGCTTATTTGTATGCTCAACTTTTGCAAGCTGATAAAATAAATGAAAATCGTAGATTTACATGGAACACATATTACAGCGAATTGAAACCTTTGGAGAATGAAGAAAAATTACAACTTCCAAATGTACCTGAAAATTGCAGTCATAATGCTCATATGTTTTATGTCAAATTGAAAGATTTAGAAGAACGAACGAATTTTATAAAATATCTTAAAGAACGTGGAATTGGTGCTGTATTTCATTATATTCCTTTGCACTCAGCTCCAGCAGGACTTAAATTTGGAAGATTTCATGGTAAAGATAAATATACTACTAAAGAAAGTGAACGTTTAGTTAGGTTGCCACTTTATTATGGATTAAAAACTGATGATGTCGCGTTTATAATTGAAGCTGTAAAATCTTTTTTCAAGGGTAAGGTGTAAATTTGACATGAAGAAACGAAAGGTTTACATTTTTTTAGTAGGAACTTCCGGCTATGGTTATTGGAGTATTGGCGGCGCTGAAATGTATATAGCTGGTAAAGCAAAATATTTGGAAGCTAGAGGCTGGCAAGTTTTTATGTGCACGCCTTGTAAATATAAAGGCAAATGCGCCATTTCTTCACTTGAAAAGTATTTAGAAGTAGGTGCTGGTTGGAATTTTTTATCAGCGCTGCCTTATAAATTGAAGAAATACGAACAAGAACAAATATTAAGTTTTATGGTCTCAAGATTAAAATTAAAAGATTATAACAAATGCGAAATTATAATAGAGACAACATGGGATTTTTTAGGTTATTGGGGCGAGCTCTTAGCTGAAAAAGTTAAAGGTAGACATTTTAATGTACTTCTTAATGAGTTTTTTAATGAGAGTTATTATAAAGATAATTTAGATTTCTTTTATTTTAAATGGAAACGCAATGAACTTGTTGGAAGTCCTTCTGCATTAACAAGATTATTCGAAGGATATAAGAATGTAACTAAGCCTTTATATGATATGCCTGATACGGTACGGGAACAAGAAGCAATTCAAGATATTGCAGTCAACAATTTTGATGAAGTTCTAAAACTTGATTGGAATATTTGTTATATTGGACGCACTATAAAGCCTTATGTTCCTGCAATGATAATCGGAGTAGGTGAGTTGGCTCGCCGTTATCCTGATAAAAAAATAAATTTCATGATTATTGGAAATGCTGATTGTCGTATTCCATTATTGAAAGAAGTTTTTGAAGGCATTTCAAATGTAAAACTAACTTTATTTGGTGACATGGTTCCGATTCCAAGAATTTTGTTTTCCAAAATTGATGTGGTAATGGCAGGTGCTCAAAGTGCTTTATTTGCAGCTAACGAAGGAGTTTTAACTATAGCTGCTGACGTAGACGATGAAGGCACTTCTGGCGTATTGGGCTATGATACCAAAGATGCTTGGTTTGGCGGAAATAACGATGGTGCCAGAGAAAAACATATAAGTTATCTTGAGGCATTGGAAAATGTATTAGTAAAAAGATTATATGACAATCGCAAATACGATATGCCAAAGTTATTACCTTCAGATCATTATTATGATAAATTTTGGATTATTGTTAAAAATGCTGCTGAAACTAAAGAATATTATAGCGAAAAATTATCTGAAGAAAGAATCCGTAATTGGGTGGCAATTTTTCCATTTGGTATAGTGCCTAAAGGTATAAAAATTATAATCTACGGTGCAACTGAGATAAGAAAAGATTATATTAAGCAGGTTGAAGGTCAAAAATATTGTCAAATTTTGACTACAGTTGACGAGCATTCTGAAGAATATGACAATAGTGTACTTTCACTTGATAGACTTAAAACTGTTGATTATGATTGTATAGTTATAGCAACTTTTCAACAAGAAGCACAAGCAGCATATGAAAAAATCATGTCGATTG
>CAJOHI010000127.1 GCA_905234365.1 uncultured Selenomonadaceae bacterium
GAACGTGAACCTTCTTCATCACGACGCACGCCAACAATTAAACCGTCAAAGCCATAATTTTTAACAACTTGCTTTAATCCTTCGGTTTTTAATAATTTGCAGCACTCAAGGCGTCCGAGATGAGGTCCTGCACCTGAATTTACTGCCTCCCAATTCGTGTGAACTATCAATTTTATGCCGAGTTCTTTTGCAACTTTGTCGCGATACTCAATCATTGCCGGAATTTTTCTAAGCGTATCGACGTGAATAAATGGAAACGGAACATGTCCAAAAAACGCTTTTTGTGCAAGCCACAGCAAAACGGTTGAATCTTTTCCGATTGACCACAACATGCCGAGCTTACCAAGTTTATTATAAGCCTCACGCAAAATGTAAATACTTTCCGATTCGAGTTCATTTAGTCTCAAATCCACTTTTGTCATTAACTTCACCTCATTTGATAGGATTTTTTATTTTTTTGTTGAAATTTATATAAAATCTATTATTGGTGGTGATTTTTATGAAATTAGTCAGTTATTGTGAATCTTGCAATAATACCTATGAAGGTATAATTGATGAATGTCCTATTTGTCATAAACCTATGCCGTTTGATATTGAAGATGATAAGAATACAAACTATTTTGACGATGATGAAGGTGAAGGTCGCAGATATAGAACAGGTGGAGCAGCTTGTGATATTTGTCCTCACTGTAATGGAAATAGAGATTGGTGTCCTTTACTTGATTAATTTAATAACGATTTGATTGATTTTTGTCAATTTTAATGATTTTTTCTGCGCCATTTGGAAATTTTAAAGTCCATTTAAGCGCATTTTTTTCATCATTTGCAAATAATTTTGTACCTGCGCCACCTAAATCTGCTGAAAGTTGATAGTAAATTGCATTTTTCGGACAAATTTTAATACAAGCCGTACAGCCCCAGCAATCTTTTACATCACGAATTGCGACTTTTTTATTTTTCAAAATCAACAAATTTCCAGGACAAATATCGCAACACATTCCGCAACCTACACAAATTTTTTTATCAATATGAATACTCACAAAAAATCACTTCCAATGCTTCAAAGAGCCGGTATATTTATTTAATTTAAACGAAGATTTTAAACAGTCATTGACGTAATTTTTAGCGATTTTTACAGACTCAGCAACAGATAAATTTTTTGCGAGATTCGCTGCGATTGCCGCTGAAAATGTGCAGCCTGCTCCTGGATTATAAATATTTTTTAACTTTTCGCTCTCGTAATGAGTGAAATTTTTACCGTCGTAATGAATATCAATATAACTTTCGGTCTCAATTCTGCTTCCAACTTTTATTACTACATTTTTTGCGCCAAGTTGATAAATTTTTTGTGCCGCTTTTTCCGCTTCTTCAATGGTTTCGACTTTTTTCATATCAGCTTCGGCGTTACAACATCTGCCAGCGGTATTAATAAATTTTTTATCGCTTTTGCAGCGTCCGGCACCATAATTTTATCAATGCCCTTGCATACCAGCACCGGATCAATCACGATATTTTTTAATTTATATTCTTTGATTGTGTTTGCAATTAAATTTACTAATTCTGCCGAACCAAGCATGCCAGTTTTGAGAGAATTTACGCCGACGCCTTGAAAAATCGTTTCGAGTTGTTTTTCAATAATTTCCAACGAAATTGAATAAATATCATGGCTCCAATTATTTTTAGGATTACAAGCAACAATAACCGTCAAAGCCGACATGCCATATACTCCAAATTCTTCAAAAGTTTTTAAATCCGCGTTCATTCCAGCTTCACCACTGACATCAAGTCCGGCAATAGTTAATGTTTTGTAAATTTTTGACATTTTCTACATCTCCTGTTCAATTTTACGCGAAATTATTTTAACTTCGTTATTAATCATCTTTGAATTTACAAATAAATTGTATTTTTCATCACGCTGCGGATAGTCTAAATTTTGATAAAATCCTGCCCAGCGTGTCTCCTTTCTTGCTTTCAGGTGTTCAATCAAAACCTTTGCAACAGTTAAACGCTCTCTTAATTCGTAAATTTTCAATAAATCATACATATCATTCGCATGAAGTTTTTCAGATAAAATTTCTATTCGCTTCAAATTTTGTTTTGCTAAATTTAATTGATTTTCGCTGAATTTATAATTTTGAGTCAAACCACCTGCGTATTCGTCCATTGCTGTCTGCATTGCAATTTCCAACTCATCAACACTAAAATCAGACTGATTTTTAAAATACTGCTCAAATTCTTCAAAGTCGACAACTTTATCTGTAATGGAAATTTTATTTATTTCTTTTGCAATTGATTCGGCAGCAATTTCAGCCTCAGCGAATGATCCTGTAACATATTTTTGAGGACAGCCGCCGGCAACATCACCGGCAGCAAATAAATTTTTCAGCGTCGTTTGTCGATTTTTATCAATCCAATAGCCGCTCGCAGTGTGTCCGCCGACAATATATGGCTCACTTCCGCCAATTTCTACATTAAATTTGCTCGGCATTTCTCCACTTTCAAGCCATTTCAAACTTTGAGCCGGAGACATATTAAAATATGCGTGAATTAAATCTTTTTCTTGATTTTCGCTGATTCCAACAGTTTTGAGATAACACGGACCGCGACCGGCTAAATTTCAAAAACTCTTTCACTCGTCGTATTTCCATATTTTTCTTGAAAAAGTTCACCTTTTGAATTAATTTGTTCTGCTCCGACGCCTTGAGCAAGCGTTCCGGTCGGTGCAATCGTGTCTTTACAGCGAAGCGCAATAAATCTCATCTCAAAAGTCGTCATTTCTGCGCCGGCTCTGATTCCCATTGCGTAACCTGCGCCGGTATTAAATGGCGAATACCAAATTTGATGACGCGATCCGCCTGAATGATTCGGAAGATAAATTCCAGACGCGCCGCCAGTTGCAATTAATGTCGCTTTAGCCGTGAAATTGTAATAAATCTTGTCGCGAGTGCTAAATCCGGCTGCACCGACAACTTTTTCATCATCAAGCAAAAAATTTGTAATATTGACGTGATTTATAATTTTGACATTTTCAAGATTTTTGACGGCATTTGCAAGAATCAATTTGATATTTTCGCCGTTGATTTTGACATTTCGCCAACCACGAGTAATATATTTATCATTTTCGTCCTTAAAAATCACAAGTCCGAGTTTTTCAATAATTTTTGTGACGTGATTCAATCTTTCAGACATCGAAAGCAATAAATCATAGCGAGCGATACCGTGAGCGTCCTTCAGCGCATAATCAGCATAATCTTTTGGCGTGTGACCTTCGCCAATATAAGCATTCAGAGCATTTACGCCGGCAGCAAGGCAGCCACTTCTGCGAATATCAGCCTTTTCAGCGATTATGACATTAATTTTCGGATTTAATTCACTCAAGCGAATTGCAGCGAAAAGTCCGGCAGCTCCTCCGCCGATTATCAAAACATCTGAAAAAAATTTTTTAATTTCCATTAAATTATCACCGATTCTCTACGTTTAGCGGCATTTTCAAGAATTTTAGTTTTTTCGCCGTCGAATCCGTAAATTTTGTGAATAAATACAAATGCCTCATCACCTTCATGCAACGGAGTTTGCTCAAGTCCACGAAATCCTCGCAAAAGCTGACCTTTGACTTCAATATCAATCTGAATGACACTTCCGCGAAAATAAGTTCCGTGAACGATACCTTTTTCAGTCGTCACCGGCATTGGATTGGGCATCTCGTCAAGATTAGCAGCAATTTCCAAAAATTCCGGTCTCAAAATACCTTCGCGACTTTCATAATCGTCAAAACCTTTAAAAATCGTTAAATCAGGAATTTGAACAGATTCACCGATAAATTTTGCTACGAAAGGCGTTTTCGGTGATTGATAAATTTCTACAGGTATTCCGGCTTGTTCAACTTTTCCGTGATTCGTGATAATTATTTCATCAGCGACTTCAACGGCTTCATCTTGGTCGTGAGTGACAAAAATTGATGTGATTCCTAATTTATGAATTGTATGTTTAAGCCAACTTCGCAATTCTTGTCTGACTTTGGCGTCAATCGCAGCGAAAGGTTCATCAAGGAGCAAAAGTTGAGGATTTGGAGCAAGAGCGCGAGCAAATGCAACACGTTGACGTTGACCGCCGCTTAATTGCATAGGATAACGATGTGTAAAATCTTTCAAACCGACGAGTTCAGCCAATTCATTGACTCGCTCAGTAATTTTACTCTCAGCAACTTTTTTGACTCTCAAACCAAAAGCAATATTGTCAAAAACTGTCATATGCTTAAAAAGTGCATAAGATTGAAATAAAAAACCGATTCCGCGCTCACCAGGCGGCAAATCATTCACTCGACGACCACCAATAAAAATATCGCCGCTGTCAGGATTTTCAAGTCCGGCAATCATTCGCAAAATAGTCGTTTTGCCACTGCCGGACGGTCCGAGTAATCCAATTAATTTACCTTTTTCAATGTTGAAACTCACGTTATTTGACGCTTGAAAGTTGCCAAAATTTTTATTTATGTTTCTCAGAGAAACTTCATAATTCAAACTCACCATCTCCTTACATTGCAGGATATTCAATCTTTTTACCGTAATTAATTGTACGAGGTGATAAAAATATGGTTAAAAATATCAATCGTTTTACAGGAGAATTGCCAGAAGGTTATACAAAAGCATATAAAGAAGAAATTCAAAAAGCAATTTTAGAAAATAATGCTGGAAAATGTCGTGCATTTAGTAACGAATTTTATGGAGAAATAATTATTATTTCAACTGTAATTGCTGGAAATTTAGTATTACAAAATGGATTTTATCCTATTGCATTTGTTCGTCCTGAAACATCAAAAGCCATCTTAAATACACAAGATACTAAACACAAAACACATGATAAGAGAAACTTGTAAAGTGATACAAAAATGTTCAAATGCTACAGATTTAATTGAATATGTAAATGAAAATCAAAATTTTGGGTTAGAATAGACAATCAATTTTATAATCTAATGCATAATTTCAGAAAAAATTCTAATTTTGAGAAGTAATTGTTTGAGAATTTATATTTGTATTATCAGAATTACAATCATTAGATATTTCAACAATTTTATTTTCTTTTCCGGCATTTTCAACTATATTTCTGAGTATTAAAATTATTATTGCCAAAAATACAAGCACCGACGCGACGGCAAACGCTGCTGTAAAATTATACTCATTATATAAAATCTCGATGTGAAGCGGCAGTGTATTTGTTTTGCCTCGAATGTGACCGCTAACAACACTGACCGCACCAAATTCACCTAATGCACGCGCTGAACATAAAATTATTCCGTAACTTAACGCCCATTTGATATTCGGCAACGTTACATATCTGAAAATTTGCCAGCCGCTTGCGCCCATTGTCGCCGCCGCTTCTTCCTCAGATCGTCCTTGATTTTCCATCACCGGTATTAATTCACGCGTGATAAATGGAAATGTTACGAAAACTGTCGCCAAAATTATTCCAGGTATTGCAAACACTATGGCAATATCATATTCTTGCAATATTGAGTAAATTGGACTCATTCGACCAAAAAGCATTATGAAAAATAATCCTGCAATGACTGGTGAAATTGCAAATGGCAAATCAATCAGCGAGCCTAAAAAAGTTTTGCCTCGAAAGTCAAATTTTGTTAAAAGCCATGCAGAAGCAATTCCGAAGATTGTATTTAAAATTACCGCTAAAATCGTTGCCTCAATTGTCAAATATAACGCTTTTAGTGCAAATGGTTCTGTCAGCGATTTTATGTAAACGTCAAAGCCTTTTGCGAGTGCTTCTTTTGCTACCAGAATCAGCGGCATTATCAGCATTACAAATAAAAATGCTCCGGCTAAAAATATCAATAAATTTTTTATAAATTTTGATTCACGCATTCATAACACCTCCGTGTGAAAATTGAAGGAAATTTAATTTTACTATTGAAATAGATGATAAATAATGTATTGGAGGAAGTTTTATGGGATTTTCTGATAATTTGATAACAAGTAAAAGCGAATTAATTGAAATATGAAAACTCTTGACTATTATTTGAATTCAAAAAGATACGATAAACGAAAAATTTATAGTCCAAATGAAAGGTGAACAAAGTTCTGAGCGCGAATTTAAAATTAAAGATTTAGATGGAAAACTTTATCCGCAGATTGACGGAACTTTAATTCAAGATATAGATATTGAATTATACGATTTTTACTTTTTTAAGCATTTGCTGCTCCGCCAATTTTAGCAAGTTGCCGAGATTGATAGCTGTGGATTCCAAGCAAAATTGCCAATGATAAAGTCATCATTACTATAGCGATTGCAGCCGCTGATTGATAGTCGAATTGCTCCAATTTTGTCATAATCATCAATGGTGCAATTTCTGTCTCATAAGGCATATTTCCGGCTATAAATACAACTGAGCCATACTCACCAATTCCGCGAGCAAATGCAAGTGCAAATCCTGTCAACAATGGCGAAACCAGTTCAGGAAAAATCACTTCACTGAAGATTGTCCAATTTTTTGCTCCAAATAAATTTGCGGCTTCCTCAAGTTGTGGGTCCAATTCTTTTAAAACCGGCTGTACACTTCGTGCAACAAATGGTATACCGACAAAAATCAGCGCTATAGTAATTCCGAGCGGTGAAAAAGCAGATTCAATTCCAATTGAATAGAAGATTTTACCAAGTGGACCATTTTCAGCGTAAAGAGTTGTTAAAGCTATACCGGCAACGGCAGTCGGCAGCGCAAAGGGTAAATCAATGAGTGCGTCCATGATTTTGCGACCTTTGAAGTCATAACGAACGAGCACCCAAGCAAGAATCAAGCCAAAAATTGAATTTATAATTGCCGCCGCCAACGCACAGAAGAAACTGATGCCATAAGCGTGGACATTTCGATAATCGGTAACCGCACTGATAAATTTTTCAAGTCCCATACCGCCAGTAAAAAGAATGAAAGCCGCCAGCGGTATGAACAGAAACAAACTCACAAAAGTCAAAGTTATTCCGAAAGTTAAATGATAACCTGGAATAACATTAAATGTTTTCATCTATAATCACCAGCTTTTTATATGAAAGTTAAAATTATATCTGAATTAGCAATTAATTATCATAGAAAATTTTTATGTCGTTGAATCACATTCAATGGCATTTTTTATTTTTGATAAATCTGATCGAAAGTACCGCCATCTGAAAAATGTTCTTCGTGTGCCTTGACCCAGCCACCAAATTTATCATCAATAGTGAATAAATTCAAAGGTTTGAAAGTATCCTGGTATTTTGCCAGAATTTCCTGTTTGCGCGGACGATAGAAATTTTGAGCGGCAATTTCTTGTCCTTCATCT
>CAJOHI010000128.1 GCA_905234365.1 uncultured Selenomonadaceae bacterium
CCCAAATCTGTCGAACGCGCATTTGCATCGTCCGGCGTATCTGAAATAAATTGCACTGCGGTGAGAATTTCTTCATTCATTTCAACATCTTTACCGCCGGTAACTTTTAAACGAAATCCCATAATAATTCACTTCCTGACAAAATTTTACTGCACTGAAATTTAGACGTGTCTCGTAGAAGTCGTGCGATTCGTCTCAATTTCAAGATTTTTGACGTTGCCGTTAAAGGTAATGTTCAAAGTGCAAATGCCATTTTCTTCGTCAATAACGTAGTCAATCGCATCACCTGTACCGATAATCGCGTTAAGTTTTTCGCGCTTGTCAAGCCACTTGCTGGACTGTGAATTGGGATTGCTGCTGAAGAAACGTACAATTTTATCCTGCTTGAAGTCACTGCTCATATTACGCAACATTCTTTCAATGTAAGTCGTGACTTGCGTTTTATAAATAGGCTCGTAAACTCCGTTTTCTTCGTCATAAAGCAAATTACGCGTTTTATAAACCATTATGTTTGTAATGGGCATTCCATTGAAAACTGCATTCTCGGAGGAAAATACAAATCCAAAACACTTTTTATTAATTTCGTCTTTAATCGGACTGGTAAAGCCGGTAATTTCTTTTGCAAGCGTCGTGTAAACCATAAGCGAATTATCGCCCTCTTCAAGGTCAAAACGAACTCCCGGCAATTCATTATCAATATTACGGCGGAAAATCATCTTCAGATATTCGGGGTCTTGATACGCCGCAACAATTCCTGCCGCAACATAAGCCGCACCGACATACACGCCATCAATCCACAACTTCATAATATCCTGCTTAGCTTGTGACATTTCAGCGATATTATTTTCGTTGAGTGTCATTTTTGTATCAAGCACGACACCGGATTTATCCTTAGGAATAATCGTGAAATTGGGGAAACACGGAATTGCAAATTCACTGAACGCTTTAGCTGTCAACGGCATTGATTTATCAATATATTTGTCAATTCCTTCAGTAGCCATTGCATTAAAAGTATTCTTTTCGTGAGACGCAAAACTAAAGAAACATTGAACGCGAAAATCTTTCAGCACGTCAAGAATACGCGTCAATGATTCAATAGAATTTACGTCGGTGTTCACTGTCTCGGTATTTCCTTTAAATCTCATACGTGTCAATTTTGTTTTACCGCCTGCGGCAAATGCAACTGACGGGAAGATAGCATACCAAATTGTATGGTCAAAATTATTCTTACCGTTCACCGTATTAAGATACGTTATTAAGCGCGGAATATTAGGAGTTTTAGCCATCATTTCATTGCTTATGTTCGTAATCAACAAAGTTGGCTTCATACCACGCAGTTTTGAAGGATATTGCTCAAAGAAAAGTCTCACGCCGAGAATTTTTTCGATAAGCGGTTTAACCGTCTTTATGAAATCGTCTTTTGATTCTTTATAAAATTGCAAATAGGAATTATAATTTTCAATTTCTTTTGCAACGTCAACTTCACTGACCATAGTCGAAGGCAACGGACAAAATGTCCGCGTGACAAGAGCCTTGACATAATCGTTATGGCTTTCCTCATTAAGTGCAACGTAGTCATCGCCGATAACTTCGATTAAGCCTTCGTTTACTTTGTCGTCGAGAGTTACAAGCGCGGTTGATTTTTCTTCCTTCGGCGCTTCAATAACTTTGAGTTCGCCTTCCTCACCCATAGTCAATACGCCGAGTGCCAAAGGAGTAGCATCAGCTCCGCCACCGCCACTTGTCAAAAGTAACCGCGTTTTAATGTCTTCAATCGCAAGTGGCAACATTGCCATAACATTGTTATAATTGACGCTGGCTTCTTCCATCATAATGTTAAGCTTGTCACCTAAATCCAACTTTTTGGGGTCTTCATCTTCAAGTTGGACATACTGCGAATAAACATAGCGCAATTCTTTACGATTTTGCTTAATGTCCTCGATAATTTTATGCGGCGAAATTAAATCGGTAAGGTCTTCAAATTTAAAATCAACGTTGAGTAAACCTTGCGAGCGTTTTGCATCGACAAGCGTAAGCAACATTCGCAGAAAATCATTTTGCAAGTTGAGATGAATTTCCGTCAAAAGGTCTTCCGGAATTGACTCCGGCTTTTTCAAAGTGTACATAACCTTTTGATTATTTGCGTTGTAGAATGAGTAAACAACCGGATCAAACTTTTCAATAAATTCATCAAAATTTTTTACACAGAGCGTTTCCTGAATTTCTTTGATTTTTTCATCTGAAAGGCTATCGAAACCTTTAACGTCACCGACCATTGTCAACAAATCTAATTTTTCAGGATTAATTTCTTCAAAAAGTATCGTCCCATTTGTTTGATTTATTATTTTTGCCACAATCAAACCTCCTTATAACAAACTTTAAATCAGTGTAAATATTTTAACATTTTAGGGCGTGTTAGTAAAGTGCCAAAAATAAAAACATAAGTAATTTTTTCTGATAAAATGTGTTTGCAAAAAATAGTCAAAAAGAAAATTGCTTATGTCGGACACATTTTATCAGGGACGTTATTCGGCGGTCGTCCCGCTTTAGATTCTCGAACCGTATTCAATGCCATTTTGTGGAT
>CAJOHI010000129.1:0-2524 GCA_905234365.1 uncultured Selenomonadaceae bacterium
GTTTATTTTCGTTGGAAGAATAAGGAAATATCATTTAAAGAGGCAATGGAATTAACAGGATTGAAACAAACTACTTTTTATAAGTTAGCGAAAGAATACGCAGCAGAAAATCCATAAAAGTCTGGTTTTACGATATGAAGGCAGATGGATTCAGTCTTGATGATAAACGCCAGCAAGTTGAGGAAAATGATATTCCTGACATTTTGGAGCGTTGGAAGGATCGAGAGTTAGAAAATAATCGCAAGCGGATAGATCAAAGTTTCTATGTGACTGTTGATGAGATTCAAAAGAATGATTATGATTTGTCAATCAACAAGTACAAAGAAGTTGAATATATCGCAAAGGAATATTCGCCGACCGCTGAAATTATGTCAAAGATTGAGCAGCTCAACGAAGAATTTACAAATGATTTTGCAAAGCTCAAGATTATATTAGATTGAGGTATTGATTATGTATGGTTTATCAATCAAACAAATCAAAACATTGTTGGAGATTTTATCATCACAAAAGGAGTCAATCTCACAAGTAAGAATTTTCGGTTCAAGAGCTCGTGGTGATTATAAAAATACTTCTGACATAGATTTAGCAGTAGTTTTTGTGCAGCCTATTCAGGCATCATTAACGGCAGCTTTTGAAAATAGCAATTTGCCATATACTGTTGACATAGTTGATTTTGCTTCAATCAATAATAGAAATTTATTGAACAATATCAATCGTGATGGAAAAATAATATTTACAATAAGTAATGAAGGTGGTTTGATGAATCTAGATGAATTAAAACAAAAATTTGAGGATTATTGCCGTGCCTGTGAAAAATTGCAGTTGGCACTGACTAAAGATATTTCTGCTGATGATTTATATTTAGACGGTGTGATTCAACGCTTTGAATTTTGTTTTGAGTTGTCTTGGAAGCTGATGAAAGCTTATTTGTCATTTGAAGGAATAGAGGCGAACAGTCCGCGCAACAGTATTCGAGAATCATTTAAAACCGGCTTAATAACTGAGGCGGAGGATTGGCTGGATATGTTGGAAAAGCGCAATCTTTCATCACATACCTATGACGAAGAAACAGCAAGAGAAATTTATCAGCACATATCACAAAAATATATTTCATTGTTGACCAATTTCAAAGATGTATTACAGAGTAAGCTGATAGATGAATGATTGATTGAGGATTTGAATACTTATTGGAAGATACGGAGCATCTATTGGAAAAATATTAATAGGATTAAGTGGGACTTATAATGTTGCTATTATAAAAACCATACCAGATGAGAATAAAATTATCAAACGTTATTTATACCATTATCTATGTTCCAATTACTTTCAAACTTTTATTAAAATGTTGGTTCCAGAGCTGCTCAAGCAGGTTTTAATAAAGATGATTTAAGTAAAATGTACATTTCATTATGTTCTATTGAACAGCAGCAGAAAATTGTTGATGTTTTAGATAAAGTTGAAAATCTAATTGACAAGCGGCAGCAGCAACTCAATTTACTCGACGGACTCATCAAATCAAGATTTATAGAAATGTTCGGCGATTTGGCTATTAATAACAAGCAATGGCAAATTATGAAATTTACAGATTGTGCAATAATTGATACGAATATGATTCTTAATTTTAATGGATATGAAAATTATTCACATATCGGAATTGACAGCATTGAAAAGAATACTGGCAAAATTTTTGGATATAGGACGGTGAAAGAAGACAGAATTATTACTGGAAAATATTTATTTTCTTCAGAGCATATAATTTATATTAGAATTCGTCCAAATTTGAATAAAATAGCATTGCCTACATTTAATGGAGTTTGTTCAGCTGATGCTTACTCAATTTTACCTAAAAAGGATGTTTGTAATCGTAATTTTTTGGCGCATGTATTGAGTAGTTCAGTATTCTTAAATTATATTTTAAATTTTAGTAAGTATACGAACTTACCAAAGGTCAATAAAATCAGGTCGAAAGCTTTATGTTTCCAGTGCCACCGATTGAATTACAAAATAAATTTTCTGCATTTGTTGAACAGACTGAAAAAATAAAATCAACCATAAAAAAATCCCTTGATGAGCTGAATTTGCTCAAGGATTCATTATTCAATAGGCTTACGCAAAAAGCACGAACTTTTCAAAGAGCTTGATGAACTTTTTGATAAAGAGCCTCCAATCACTGAAGAACAGAGGAAACGTGCTCACGAAAATGCAGAAAAGTTTAGAATTGGAGAACAAAAAATAAGAGAATCTATAGGGGATGATATACCCTGGAGCAGTGAAGAAGAAATGATTGAAGAATTAGCAAGAGATCGCAGGGAACGTATGGAGCGTATGGCACAATGAAAATTATGATTGATACCAATATTCTTATTTCTGCAATAGTTTTTGACGGAATAATTGAAACTTTGATAAATGATTTGATAGATTTAGATTACCGACAACGCGCCGTGAAAGCCCCTTGCTTTAGCTATGGGGATGAAACGGCGCTAAATTTTTATTGCATTTTGTAAATTCTTTTGCTAAAATATGC
>CAJOHI010000129.1:2561-4847 GCA_905234365.1 uncultured Selenomonadaceae bacterium
CATCGACCATTGCAGGAGACATCGTAAGACCTTATTTTTAAGGCGAATGTCGATGATAGCAGAATCCGCCGGCTTTAGCCGTGGGGAGTATGTCAAAAACTTTATCAAAAAACTTGGCAATAATACGGCACATAATGATTCGGATATAGCTCGTGATGACGCTGTTTTAGCGTTGCGCGGGCTTTTTGAGTTCTGCAAATGGCTTGCCTATTGTTATGCTGATTCTTACAAGGAACAGAATTTTAATGATGATTTGCTTCCCGTTGAGGATGAAAACCATTCCAAAATAAAGCTGCAAAAACTTCGCGATGAACTTTTAGTCAAAGATGAAAAAATTAACGCAATGCAAAAACAACTGGAAGAGTCGCGCAAAACACATCAAAAGCAGCGTAATTATAAAGTTGATGAGTTGACAGAAGCCGAAATTCGCAAGCGTTACATTGATCTTGACTTTGAGCGTGTCGGCTGGTACAAAAATAAAAATTATTCTGTTGAGGTGCCGGTTAAAGGTATGCCGAATACTTCCGGCAACGGTTATTGTGATTATATACTTTATGGCAAGGAACAAAAACCGCTTGCAATAGTTGAGGCTGAAAAAACAAAGTACAGTGCTGAAAAAGGAGCTCATCAAGCAAAATTATATGCTGAGTGCCTTGAAAAACAATATGGAATTAAGCCACTGATTTTTCTGACCAATGGTTTTGAGATTTATTTTATTGATACCTTGAATAACTATCCGCGTCGTAAGGTTGCAGGATTTTTCACGCAGGAAGAATTAAAATTACGAATAACACGTCAACTAAATTCACAATTATTATTGAAAGATAAAAATAATTGTGATATTGCTGGACGAGCTTATCAGATTGCAGCTACTCGTGCATTTGTTGAAGCTGCTGTAAATAAACGCCGCAAAATGCTAATTGTTCAAGCAACAGGTACGGGCAAAACTCGTGTAGCTATCAACATTGTTAATATTCTCTTTAAAGCAGACTGGGTTAAAAATGTACTTTTCCTCGCCGATCTCACTGCATTGGTCAAGCAAGCCAAAAACGCTTTTCAAGAATTTTTTTCTAAATCTGTGCCCTTGTGTAACCTCACCGAAAACAAAGACGACCCTGAGACGAGCAGAATTATTTTTTCGACTTATCCGACGATGATGAACGCAATCGACAAGAAAAAAGCTGACGGTCAGCCGCTTTTCACTCCGGCACATTTTGACTTGATAATCATTGACGAAAGTCACCGTAGCATTTATCAGCATTACAAAGATATTTTTGATTGCTCGACTTCACCAAAACGTTAAAGAGTTAGACGATACTAGTTTTAGAGTTTCAATGCATCGCGAAATTGTAGAAAAATATCGTTGTAAAGATAACTGGTACAAGCTGACAAAAACAGATGTACAAAATATTGAGGCAGAACTTGCAGCGGTTATCAATGGCGAGAGTGAAAATATACAAACTCGCAGATTTGAACATCTTCTCTACAGCATTATGTTGGACTTTTTGAGTGATCACGACTTTAACTCCAAAATAGCAAATGTTCAGCATAATGCAGCCGCATTATCAAAGTCAGATTTAAAATCAATTCCGCAAGTACAGGCAAAACAGGAATTAATATCCAAAGTGACTCAACTAAAATTCTGGGCAGAATAACTGTTACTACAAATTTATACAAATATAAACAAAGTTGTACAGGAGTATAGATTTAAAAATTTGCATAATTGAAGATAATATGCTAAAAAAACCTTAAGAGGTTCAATCTTAATATAGGTGAATTTATGAACGAATCAACACTTTCGGATAATGATATTTTTTTGAAAAAACTGTTTAATAAGCACGTCACCTCGTCGATAATTTCGATGTTCGGAGTTCTGGCGAGTGTAATGGCTAATTCGATAATAGCAGGCAAATTCTTTGGATCTGATGGTCTTGCTGTGATGAGTATAGTTGCTCCATTTTACTTCATCTTTGCGACGATTGGATCACTCACCTGTATCGGTGGATCGGTCTTGACTTCTTACGCACTCGGTCGTGATGATGACAAAAGTGCCAATGAATCGTTTTCGTTATCACTATTCCTATGCATTGCCATTTAATCTGTCTGATATTTTTGGAACCGATACTTTATATGCTCGGTTGTTCCGAAAGTGTTTTTCAGACTGCCTACGACTACGGAATAATAATTGTGATTGGTGGCTTTGGAACAGCGATGATGTATATGCCTTTCAATTTCTTCAAACTGACCGGCAAACTCAAGCTGCTCACGACGATGTTTTTGGTAATG
>CAJOHI010000130.1 GCA_905234365.1 uncultured Selenomonadaceae bacterium
TGAAATTGGTATGGCAGGATATACGACGGACATCAACAACGTCGCTCGTGCCGGCAGCAATCCATTAGTTGTTAAAGCTGTAAGCCTTGAAAATCACAATGGTAATCCGGTCATTTCTGTTGCTGATGCTAATCGTGTGCTGATTGAAAATGATAAATCCGGTTTTCTTGATAAAATGAATGTAGTATTCATTAAATAAGATGTATCCATGACATTTGTCTCGCAAAAATATTGTATTATATAGAGATAATAAAAAAACGGCTTCATCTCCATAGTTAAAGCTAGGGATATTAAGCCGCTTTTTTATGAAATCTTAGGTTTTCTACGTCATTTATTGATGTAAAAAATCCGCCGTTTTTGAAGATTAAATTATTAATTTTCATCAGCAGACATTAAAATAATATGAACCGGCAAATTTGAAGCACCTGGCGGACTGTATTCAAAATTTACCTCGCCATTATAATTTCCAAGTTCTGCAATTTCGGTATAATTTGTAAAGAGTGCTAAACCTTCCTCACGGGCTTTTTTGACACTTTCCGGCTCTGTAGGTGTTTTATCGCCAAAATAAATCCGTCCAAATGGCGTAAGAATTAATTTTGATTCGCCATTGTAATTTGAAATCATTGCGCCGGCATAAACTCCGCCAAGCGGCGTTAATCCAATCCTCGTATTTGAAGAAGTGCGTAAGTTAATCGTATAATTTATGCCATAATTTCCAAAATTCTTAACTTCGCTGCCGTCAGTTGCGTCAATTCCAATTTTATATAAATCGTTTACATCGTCACAAATCATTATATAGCCTATTCCATCTTCGTCAGGATCATAAACATTTTTTGCTGTAATTGTGCGATTCATATTTTTAAAAGTGCCACGAAGTCTTTGTTCATCTTTCGGTAAAATTTTTGCCCATTTTGAAAACTCAAGTGGATTGGCAGCTTGCGGATACATCAAAACGGATATTTTAACCGGATGAGCTGCGTAAAAATCATAAACACCATAGACTAATTGACCTGGTCTTATAATATAGCTGCTTATATCGTCCTGCAATAATTTTCTGTCGCCTTTAAGCATGTATAAAGAACTATGAAATGCCTTGCCCATATAATCAGTTTGAACGGACTTGCCAACTTTTAAAAAATCAGCGCTCGGCTCACTCATTGCGCCGCGAATTATGTCTACAGTATTGAATTGTTCTGAAACATTTTCAACGATAACAGCAATTCGCTTGTTGACGCCGCTTTCATTGAGATGATAAAAAAGTAATCTTACGTCACCTTCAACGACATCCGTGTACAAAATACCATTTTCCTTGACATATTCGGGACTGTCAGAAAATAAAAGAGTACCGCCGGAATCAACGCTGTCTACTTCAATACGGTGCATAACAGTAGAGCTGAATGGCTTTTTACTGCTCCTTGCTTCTGAAATTGTCATTGACAGCGAGGTAAATAAAGCCATAGCTGTCGCCACTGTTTTTTTTAATAAACTCAATAAAATCACCTTAATATTTATAATTTATGTTGAAATAATCTTAACTTGGCGAAAATCTTTGCCTTTAATAATCTTAATTTAAATTCAAATATGCCAAATCGCGGTTGAGGAATATTTACACGCTGCAATAAATAAGGATTGGTGTCAAAATCATTTAATCCGGCATCGCCTGTCACTGCAGTGAGATAATTTTCACTTTTGAGAATCTCAATAACTTCATCGCTGTAAAGTCCGTTCGGATATGATAAACTGCTTGCTTCGTTAATTCCACTCCACTCAAGAAAAAGTTTTGAGGCGCCAATTTCGTGTAAAATTTCTTCGCGACTCAAATTAATTAATGGTCTGTGATTTGCAGTATGTGATCCAATTTCAATTCCATGACCTTGCATATCTCTAAGCTGCTCAACTGTCAAATATCCAGGTTTGCCAAGTTCGTTCGTTATAACATAAATTACTGCCTTCATTTTATGCGCTCGAAGTATGGGCATCATAAATTCGTAATTATCCGAATAACCATCATCAAAAGTTAATATGATTGGGTTATTCGGCAATGTAATTTTTCCTTTAGCCGCCATTGAATATTCCTGCATAGTGATAGTATTATAACCGTTTTGCTGCAGATAATCAAGTTGAGCGTTAAAGTCCGTAGGCATTACATTATAACGCTCTGCATCTTCCTCAGGTTTATCTTTTATCATATGATATTCAAGAATTGGAAAACCTTCCGGCTCTGGCGCAAAAATTAAAAATGCCAAAAGAATTATTATCAATGAAATTATAAATATTATCGCCTTTTTGAAAGCATTCATCAACTACGCTCCTCCTGAGCCTCCCCATGACTAAAGTCAGGGGGTTCTAGGAGACAAGTAGAATGTAGGAGTCTCCATTTAGGAAGTTTGGATTTAAGTTTCCACCTATTTAG
>CAJOHI010000131.1 GCA_905234365.1 uncultured Selenomonadaceae bacterium
GTAACAGCGTCACTGCCGTAAAGTGCAGAGCCACCGCCTTTAACAATTTCAATACGTTTAATATTTTTCATCGAAGGTATGGCAGAAAGTTCTACAGTATCGCGATCACCTACACCATCATTGTAAAGCTGATGTCCGTCTACCAATATTAAAACTTTTTCAAAACCGTTTATTATAGGAATATTTATACCTACAGGTACTATTACGCCATTGACATGATTTAAAGCCTCTGCAAGTGTTTGATAGTGATTAGCTTCAATATCTTTATCGGTTATAGTTATTACGTTTGCAGGCGTTGTCCATTTATTTACAGGAATACGATCTGCTGTAATAACAAACTTTTCAAAATCAAGATATTGTGGCGGAAATTGTTCGTCGTCATAACTGGATTCTTTTGCGAAGGCAATATTTGTAGGCGCTAGTAAATATCCGCTGCTGCCAGCTATTGCCAATGCAAGTATTAATCGCCTATACTTAGCCCTTTGAAAAAATGATTGTTTGTACATAAACTTTACCTCTGATCATTATAAATTTTTTATATACTATAGTTTTTGTTTTGCAATTTCCAAATTCTTCTTGTAATTTTCGTTGTTTGGTTCAAGTTCAACTGCCTTTTTATATGCTTCATTTGAATTACTGTAATCTTCCGAACCGTCATAAGCAAAGCCTAATCCAGCCCATGCCGACGCATCATCAGGATTTATTTTAAGTGCCTTTTTAAAACATTTTTTAGCTTCTTCAAATTTTTCCTGATTGTTATATAAATATCCCAATATAATCCAAGCACGTACATTTTGAGGATCAAGTAAAGTTACTTTCTTATAACTGTCAATGGCTTTATTTATTTCACCTTTCTGACCGTATATATTGCCTAAGTTGTACCATACATTGGAATGATTTTCATTTATATTTATTGATTTTTGATAATATTCTAATGCCTTTGTAAAATCCTTTTGTTTGTAATAGACATTGCCAATATTAGCTAAAGGTACGTCATCATTCGGAGCTATTGAAATTGCTTTATTATAATATTCAATAGCTTTATCATAGTCACCTAAATTGTTATAAGCAAAACCTATATTATTCCAGGCGGCTGCATATTTAGGATCAAGTTGAATTGCTTTATTTCCATACTCAATAGCCTTATCATATTCCTCATTGTAATTGTAAGCATAAGATAAACCGTTATAAGGAACTGCAAATTCACTATACCTTTCTATTGCCTTTTTAAAACATTCTATTGCTTTTTCATATTGTTCTTGATCATTGTAAATCCAACCGAGTCCTGTCAATGGTGCAGCATATTTATCATTCGTTTCAACTGACTGATTATAAAATTTAATTGCTTCAGATAAATCACCTCTGTTGTAACATTCCACACCACGTTGATATAATTGTGCAGCGGTAAATTTTTCTTCATTATGTTTAATTGCTGAAACTATTTCTTGTCGTTTATTATCATCATTAGCGTTTTTGTATTGTTCTCTTAAGTCTATAATTTCAGTTTCGTTTTGTTCCCTATAAGTTTCTTGATCTTTGTCCATTTTGACTTGATCTTCAGCTTTTTCCATAGTGACGCCGGCAAATTTTTTTGCAAATTCATCAGGATCTATCCAGACCTTAACATGACATTTATATTTAATGGCTCCCGGTTCATTTGGAATAAGTTCATTAGTTATGGTAGATTCTTCTACTTTAAGAATACTTGTAGAAAAAACTCTTATTTGATCTCTAGTTAATTTATTGTTTTTCATTTCAGATACGGACTCAATATAAAGACTCGCTTGTTCACTTGCTGCACGAAATGCATTTTCTTTTGCTGTTTCTTCTGCTTTTTTGATGCTTTCTATGCCGGTATTTCCCATTATGCAATCGCCATCAGCTTCAAAAAGTTGTGCTGCCGCTAATAAAAATGATAAATTTAGCATAAGATATGTAAAAATCACAAAAATTAAGATTAAAAATCTTGATAAATTAGATTTCCTATTCAACATGGCACATCTTTCTTTATAAATAAGCAATTTTTTTGTAGAAGTTCTTCATTTCCAAATCATTCGGATTTAAATTTATTGCCGTCTGCATATCTGAAATAGCTTGATTCATATTTCCGATTCTATAATATGCAATAGCGCGATTATAGTAAGCCTCCGAGTAGCTAGGATTTAAACGAATGGCTTGTGTATATTCTTGAATCGCTGCATTAAAATTTTCCATTGAAATATAAACACTGCCTAAATTATTATGAATAATTGCAGAATTACTTTTAAGTTTTAAAGCCGCTTGCAAATCTTTTGCGGCATTTTGAAGTTGTCCAATCGCTACATAAGCATTTCCGCGATTGTTCAGTGCGTCGACGAAATCGGATTTTAATTTTATTGCCTATTTGATTATTCCACGATTATTATATGCTTCAACTAAAGTTGGATTTAATTTAATTGCTTCTCCGTAAGCCGTTAGAGCTTGTGGATAATCTTTAACAAAATAAAATCCATTGCCGCGTTCCATTGCAACTATGGCAGAAAAATCTTCTTCGTTTCGTGAAACTTTCTTCTTTATTTCTGCCTTTTGATTTTCATTTGCTCTATCATATTCAAGAGAATATTTTTCCATTTCCTTTTTCAAGTCATCATATTTTTCTTGAATTTCTTTGTTTTTGCGCGTGAGTTCTTCTAATAATTGCCGATTTTGCATCATATCTTTTAAATCTTCGATATTCAAATCATCAACCAACGCCGTAATTGTTACTGTGAATTTAAGCAAATTTTTTTCTACAATTTCAACATTACTTGTTTCATTTTGAATTTTTAAAAGTCGAGCTGCTACCATCTGAATTTCATCAGTATCAAATTGGAGATCTATAACTTTTGTATAACTTTGTATATAAACACCAGCTTTTTCGACGGCAGCACGTTTAGCTTCTTCGCGAGCACGAGCTGTAGCACTTTTGGGAGTTTCATCAAGTCGAGAATCCATAGTATAACTTCCAGAAGCCTCTATCAATCTTTCACTTGCAAAAGAAATTGAACTGTTAAGAAGAATTGCAAACGCAAAAACAATGTTAAAAAATTTTTTCATGGCTTGTTACCTCATCAAAACAACCAGACAATTATTAAGGAATTTTGCCAAATCGTTAGCTGCAAGGATTTTATTTGCATCTTCGTTGCTTATAACAACATCACAATTATTGGAAATTTTTATCGCCTTGACTATAAGTGGAGAACTTCCAGCACGAGTAGAATTTGTACTACTTGAATATTCAACCATTCCTTTATCGACTACAGTTTGATATCCTAAATTTTTATAAGCATAAACCTCTAGACCGTCAACAGATTTTATTGAAGGCGCAACGGCTTGTGAAATATTTAAACCTTTGCAATCAATGATTAAACCTGTGTAATGAGTCTCACTATAAATATTTGTAAATTTTGGCTTGGGAAAATCTTCGATAATAATATTTTCATTTAAAACTGCTGCCGCTATAGATTGGGAACCACCGCTTAAAGGTAAACGTACCTTTGCGTGAACAGAACCGTCACGTTCACGATTAACCGAAATAATTTTTGCACCATGTAAAGTAGCCTCAACTTTTGTATTTACTTTATCGTCGAGTTCACGCATATTTTTTACGGTAGAATTTGAAGTTACATATAAGTTATTAACTTCCTCCGCTAAATATCTGTAGGCATCCATAATTGCCATACGGCGCATTTGATTTAATGATGTTCCTTTTTCGGGATATATAATACCTTCTGCCTCAATGTAATCTAATTGAAAATTGGCAAATGCTGTAAAAGTTAAAGTCGTCAACACCACCATAATTATAGGAATTTGAAAAAATTTTTTCATAAACAATGTTGAAAACAACATCAATAACTTTTTACTCATATAATTTCCTCCTCTTATGGTAAAAAAA
>CAJOHI010000132.1 GCA_905234365.1 uncultured Selenomonadaceae bacterium
AAGTTTGATGAAATGATGAATTTCCTTCGCGAAGGCGACGAATTGATTGTTTCTGAATTTTCTTGCCTTGCTCGCTCCACTACCGACTTACTCAACATCGTCGATTCCTTAACAAAAAAAGATGTCAAAGTTTTCAGTCTTAAAGAACAACTTGATACTTCCACTCCTCAAGGCAGATTTATGCTCACCATTTTCGGCGCTATTGACTTACACCGTTACCGAAATTGCCAAACATTACAAAGTTTCTCGCCCCACCGTTTATCAGTGGTTGCGTCTGTAATTTTCAAACTTCTAAAATCTCAAAAATTTCGTTGATGTTCGTACTTTTTTGTCCGATTAAATCCCAATCTATCTTTGTTTCCGTGACCGTTATTATCACGGATTTTTTCTCGTATTCATTTTCTATTAACTTTTTTTGTCTCTTGATTTTTTCCAACATTATTTTGTGATGTCTGGAATCTTTGTGCAAAAAATCATAAATCTTCTCATTTCCCTTGAATTTTTCTATATCTTTAAATCCAAAATTTTTTGTTATGTGTTGCTCGATATTTCCGCCTTTATAATGTTCATCGTGCAGACACGCCACGTACTCAAAATCAGGATTGTTTACCACGAGGAAATACGACGGATAACTTTTCTTCTCATTTTGCATTTTGCAATAATCCATAAGTTCTTTAAGACGTTCTTTTTCTTGCGGTACTTGTTCCGCTCTGTCGCCGTCGATTATTATAAAAGTGGCTATCTTACCGTAATTTCCACTTTTTCGGATTTCTGTGAGAAAATTTCTGTAGCCGCCTCCGTGCATATTTATTGCCTGAATACTTATTTCCACATTCGGCATTTTCCTAATTGCGTCAAAATAATTGTATTCGGTATCTCCTTCGCAATATATCACTATTTTTTTCTTCAACTGTCTCTGCGGCTTACTCACTCAACGTTCCTCCCAAAACCCCGCGCAAATAATATTCATAGAGATTGACGCCCGAATTATAGTCCACGTCCGTGAACTCCGCCAACGAATAAATTTCCGATTGTAACGTTTCTACATTTTTCGTTACAAAGTAAATTTGCTCCTTCATGTACTTTTCCAAATTCAAATGTAATACGTTGTGTGTCGTAAAAATAAATTGCCCTTTATGGTCGCTTCCATGAATCAGCGAAATTATTTTATCAGCCAATATCGGATTTAACGACCTGTCCATTTCATCTGCAACCAAAATTTTATTTTCATAAATCACCTTATATATCTGCACTGCCCATGCAAAATAATCTTTAAGCCCCGCCGAATCATCTCTCAATTCCCTGTTAAAAATTTTCCCGACAGAGTTTTTCCTTGTGATTATCGTTTCTTGATACGGTAAGCGTTGATCCGGCTTTATTGTCTCTATGCTCGGTTCTATGATTCTTAAGATTTCCAAAAATTTTTTGTCGTTTATTACTCGCCAATCGTCGAGGTTTTGAAAATAACTGCCCTTCATTCGCGGTTCGTCATAAATCGCCGACTCGACCATTAACGTATCGTTCATCCATTGACTAAAAACCAGTGCCTCCGGAAGACCCAGCAACGCATACTTAGACACAAACAACCCAATAAAATCTTCATTCTCTATCATATCTTTTTTATTAAAAGGGATACAGCGAACTTCGTATTTCAAATTCGCAAATTTAAATTCGTTTGGACTTTTTACAAAATCGCTTAACAGCGGCTCTTTCTCTGTCCTCGTCACAACAAGTATTTTCTTTCGGCTATTATCTGTACTTCTTACAACTTCCAGCTTTTCCGATTTTACGCCCAAAAAATCTATTTCCAAATCGTAGTAGTACATTGTACCTTTAATGAGAACGCCGAGTGAAAATTTTTGCGTTGTGTCTGCATATGTTAATTTTGAAAAATCTTCGGTGTAATCATCGTTTATGTATTCTGATGCCGATTCGACTTTACGGTTTTCTTTAAAAAAATTTTTAAGGTATTGCAAGCTCTTTACAAAATTTGTTTTACCACCTGCATTTTCTCCTACTATTACCGCTGTCTTCAAAACATCTTGCTCATCTGCAAAATAATTATCGGGAAACGAACTTTTTATCGCGTCAGCTGTCGCCCGCAATGAAAATTTTGTTTCATCTTTAAACGAACAAAAATTTTTAAATGAATATTCTACCAGCAAAATTTTCACCTCATCTCTTTTTGTCATTATACCACATCATTTGGAATTTTTGTCTTATCGTCGTCATAGTTTTCATTTCTCAACGCGCCCAACATCTTCAGCACTGATTCAGCGGTCACGTCCAATTTTTCGTTTCTTATCCCTCGTTTCACCTGCGCGAAGATTACTTCCATTTTCTCATTTTCCAACTTTTCAATC
>CAJOHI010000133.1 GCA_905234365.1 uncultured Selenomonadaceae bacterium
AGCAACGACTTTCTCTATCTGTTATGTCAATTATACATGAGTATAACCAAACATCAATGGGTTATGGATTCCCTTAAATCTAAATTTATTATATAAGGATATGGCATTTTTGTCGAGAGTTTCTGACCAATCATCAACATTGTTCAGTTGTTTTCTTGCAAAAATGAAAAATGATTTTTCACACAGAGAATTAGGCTCGCCATTTAAAATAGAGTTAATTCGCCGCTCTTTTTCTACTTTCATATTAGCTTTTTCTCGCTCATTAGCATCAACATCTTCATTGAGCAAGCAAATGAGTTCAGCGGAACGTAATGAAAGTTTATCAAATTCCTCTTGTTGAGGGAAAGGAACGGCAAGTTCTTTATTACCGGCTTGAATTTTGGCGTAAAGAGCATCAATTTCAGCTTGCTTATCCTCAGCAGTCTTTTTACGTCCATTAGCCATTTCAATGATACGGTTGATATTATCGGCTGGCACGGAAGTGGAATTTTTGCGTGAAGTTGTATTGCCTTGAAGAAGAATTTCCTCGTGTAAATAGGAGCGTGCAAAAAAAGTAGAAATGTGCAAACCTTTGTATTCGCCAGATAAACCATACAATGGACAAGAATAACTTGAATTTTGCTTGATAAAATCGGAAATGAAATTAATCGCTTCTTTTCTATCAGTAAAAGTCTTTCCATTGAAGATGATGGAAAATTGTTTCTGACCGTCCTCACCAATAACTGTATTATTTTTAATAGTCTCAATGTCTTTGTTGATATTATTGAAAACGTCTTTAGCTTCTTGTATTTGCTTAGGATATACATAATGAAGTTTATGCTCAAGGTCTTCGTGAGACTTTAAAAATGCAGATTTAGCCATTTTCAAACGTTCAAGTTTAACGTCAATGTCCATTTTTCCTTTATGAGAGGATTGCCTGTTGCGATAGCTTTAATCTCAGCATAAGATAAGGTAGCTTCATCAACATCATCAGCAGAACGAACGGGAGTTTTTGAAGTCATAACTTGCGAAATGAAGCGTTGTTTATTTTCAATAATCTGCCAGAGATAGGCGTCAAAGGTTCCTTCAGTGACGTAGCGGAAAATTTTAACATTCTTATTTTCGTTGCTTTGTCGGATAATTCTACCAGCCCTTTGCTCCAAGTCACTAGGTCGCCAGGGGACATCAAGGTCGTGCAATGCAACGAGTTTATCTTGAACATTAGTGCCGGTTCCCATCATTACCGTTGAACCAAGTAAAATCCTGATTTTGCCTTTGCGTACCTTCTCAAACAAGCTATCTTTTTCCTTTTCATTTTTGGCATTTTGGATAAAGGCAATTTCATCGGATTTAACTCCTGCTGCTATCAATTTTTCGCGAATGTCATCATAGACATTGAAAAACTTAGAAGGAGTGGATTGGTCGCAAAAAATCATTTGAGTTGAATGTTGCTCTTTTGTAGATTCGTAAACCTCAAGAACATTTTTAACGCAGATGTTGACTTTACTGTTTGGATCGTCAGGCAGTTCAGGATTCATCAGACGTTGGTCAAGCGCAAGTTTTCTGCCGTCATTAACAATTTTGAGCATATTATCCTCTTCAGGGTCAACTTGTTTCTCACGAACCTTTTTAGCTCTTTCGGAAAGATCATCAACCATATCCTTTTGAGCTTCAGACGCAGGAACGCGATTAATGACAAATTCAGCTTTCGGCACGTCAAGATTAAGTTGGTCAGCCATTTTTATATCGGCTATTTCCTTAAACATAGACATTAACTCAGGGAGATTGTGAAATTTTGCAAAGCGTGTTTTTGTACGAAAACCTTTACCCTCCGGCGACAATTCAACAGCGGTAACAGTTTTACCAAAGTTAGAAGCCCAACTGTCAAAAAATCCCAAGCCTTCCTCTTTCAATCTATTAGGTTGAAGATAGCGTTGCATAGTGTAGAGTTCACACATACTTATTGCTGACAGGAGTACCGCTGGCGAAAACAATTCCACACTTGCCATTATTTATTTCGTTGAGATAACGGCACTTCTCATACATATCAGTAGTCTTTTTTGCGTCAGTAGTCGAAATACCTGGTATATTTTGCATTTTCGTATAAGTGAACAGATTTTTATAATAGTGTGCTTCATCAACATACAACCTATCAATACCGAGTTGCTCAAAAGTGATTGTATCATCGGTTTTATCGTTTTGAAGGGATTCAAGTTTTTCAAGTAAAGACTTTTCTTCAACTCTGCTTGCTTGATAGTGAACTTTTCACAACGTGCAGCTTTCATTTCGTCAATGGCTTCAACAAGTTCATCAACCTGTTCTTGCAACATCGCTCGTTGCTAATAGGAATTTTCTCAAATTGGGTATAACCCATAATGATAGCATCCCAATCTTGCGTTGCGATCTTTGAACAAAATTCTTTTCGATTTTCGGCTGTGAAATCTTTTGCAGTAGCGACTAAAATTTTTGCATTTGGATAAAGCTGTAAAAATTCTGTACCAAATTGCTCCGTTAAATGTTTTGGCACCACTATCATTGATTTTTTTGTAAATCCGAGACGTTTAGCTTCCATTGCTGAGGCTACCATTTCAAAGGATGACGATAGGTAACTTTTTGATGTTATCTCCAAGTTTTCCCCCGTCCCAAACCGTGCGTGACAGTTTCCCATCACACGGCTTTCCATCATCTACTTATTTTTAATAATCTAAACTTCAAACAAATTCTTTCCCTTAAAATTCAAGTTTTGGCATTTCTGCCATTTCTCTTAATTTATTGAGTTTATCCAACTGCTTTTGATTGAGTTTCAATACTTCCAGATATTTTTGTATCGTCGCTTTGTTATTTGTATGTATGAGAAT
>CAJOHI010000134.1 GCA_905234365.1 uncultured Selenomonadaceae bacterium
TCTTCCATATTTCTCAATGAAGTTGCAAAAAAGTGTTATGTCGAACGTCTCTTTTCTGCTAACATTTTTTATATAACCAAGTTGCAAAATTGTGGTATGGCAGTTGACACAAAAAGTGCTATTATATCCCCGTTGCGAAAAAAGCAAAAACATAAGATTTTGAGCGACTGATTTTATGCCATAATTTCAAAAATGCAACAAAATAAGAATTTGAGACACCCTAAATATTTTATAATCTATTTGTTTCAAAAATTTGTATATTGATTTGGAGGTTATGCATTATGAAAAATCGCAATAGGAACTTCGTCAGAAAATGAAAGACTTGCAAGAACAAATCGAAACAAAAGAAAAGGAATTGAATTTTGAAGTTGGTGCTTGGGTACGAAAAGAAACTAACCTTGATACTCTCCACGATATTCAGCAAAATTTCCGCCTCGTTCCTATCGAAAATGAGAATGAGAAATCTTCAATTATTACACAGACCACTGCACCCTTCAGTGCCGATATGACGCCAAAGTCGGCTTCGCAGTTTGTTTAACAACTGTTTATAAATGGCGTAATTACGCGCTAAATCTGTTTAACGAGGAGTTTTGATATTATGGGTTATATTGGTGTCCGTTTTGACGATAAAACCGATGCTTTAATTCGCAATGACGCTGATAAAATGAAAATGAATTTATCTGATTATGTACGCTATAAACTCACACTTTCAACAACATCTTCTACTGACCAAATTATTTTATCCTTCATCAATGAAATGCAACGTCAGAAGGTAGAAATAGTGGAAATGAGAAAAGAATTACGTCTCTCCATCGGTGCCATCATTGAAATTTTAAAACCTTATGGAGTGACATCTTCCGAAATGAAACAAGCTGGTCTTGAATTTTTCAAAAAATCTGGTGGTGATAACAAGTGATTTGCACCATTACGCCAATATTAATGTGCAACTAAACTCTGAAATTAAGCCTATTGATAAGAAACATCAGAAAGTTATTTTCGATTCTGTTTTGAAGGATATGGAACTCAAAAATTTTTCCTTTTCTCGTGAGGACATTATTCAAAATGTTCTAAACACTGGACTTGAATCACGAATACAACTTGAGGATGTCAATAAACTCATTAATCAGAGTAAACGACTTCGCAAAGCGATTGATAAAAATGGTAATGAAGTATTTATCTCAAAAGCCAACGAAAAATGTGAACAAGATTTACTTGACTTATTGGAGCAAAGCAAAGGTAACGGCATTCATATTGATAGTATTGATGCTGATAGACTTTTACACAAGGTTGTCACTGAAAAGAATTTAACACCCAATGAGGAAAAAGTAAATTTTTCAACAGTTGCAATGCCGTTAAAATTGGAAGGTGAAGCAATTTACGAAGCGTCAAAGGCGGCGATAGTTTCACTTACAGAAACTTTGGCTCGTGAGTATTCTGATTTCGGAATAACTGTAAACGCCGTCGGACCTACTCCAATACAAACGGATTTGGTACGCAGCGTACCTCAAGAAAAAATGGGATAGTCTTTTGACGAGGCAAGCCATTCATCGTTTCGGAACATTTGAGGACATTATAAACGTGATAGTGCAACTTATTGAAAGCGATACGAAAATTCTCAAAGAAAAAATTCAATCGCCAAAAGTTTTAAGCCTTGAAGCTGATTTTTCGCCGCAAGCCGTTTCAATTATGCTTTGTTTGATTGATTTGAATTGCATTATCGTTCCGCTTACTGAAAGTGTTGCTCATAAGAAAGACGAATTTAAAAGAATCGCCGAAGTTGAAGTTTCAATTATTGTGAAGGACGAAAATTTTTCTGTTGATTTTGAAAATACTACTGCAACGCATGAAATTTTAACGAAACTGAAAAATGAAAATCATCCGGGATTGATACTGTTTTCTTCCGAATCAACCGGCGAAAATAAAGCCGCCGTTCATGATTTTCTGTATTTGCTTAGGGCCTGTTGGTAAACTATAAAATTAGCCATGAGTTTCTCCTTTTGATAGAATATATTTGCAAACAAAACTATCGAGGAGAGATAACTCACGGCAAGTATACTTCATCACAATCGCTTTGATTTGACAACAGAACAATTCGATCAAATCAAACATTTACTGCCAAAAGTCAAAAATACCGACAGAGCACCACTTGATAATTATCGAACGCTAAACGCCATCTTTTGGATATTAAGAACCGGTGCACCTTGTCGTGATTTGCCACTTTATTACGGAAATTG
>CAJOHI010000135.1 GCA_905234365.1 uncultured Selenomonadaceae bacterium
TAAATCATTGTATTGCGCTTTAAGATTATCTACATTGCCGTCAGCCAATGAGGCGTCAACGTAACTCGTACGCAAACCATTTAGCTGAGTCATGTATTTAGCTTGTATCTGATTTATCTGCTCGTCAAAGCTGTAAACTCTAGGCGGAGCAGAAATACATTGTCCGCTTTCAATATCGCGAATGTAACCGGTACCATTATCGCCGCCGGAAGTGCCTAAAAGATATTTCTGATAATCCTCATCTGAAATGTCAATCCAATCGTCAATTTTGTTATCGCGGAATACCCTTTTAACAATATCTTCCATTTTTTCTTGATAATTTTCGATATTTGTATCAATAGAACAGCGATAAACGCCTGTAGTCGGATTAAAAAGTGCTTTGATCATTGTCATCATCTCCAATAAAATAAGCGACTTTTCAGCCGCTTGACGTTTGTGTTACAATATATTAGTCGCTTCCGAATCCGAGAAGGACGGAGGTGATAATATGTCAGAGTGTATCTTGTCCTTCTTGATAGGATTCTTTTCCAGTCTTGCAGCTAGTAGCTTCACAGATTGGTGGAAGAATCGCGACAAAAAATAAAAGTAGGTTAATTCTACTCGCTCCAAGATGAATAGAGCTCCTACTGTTCGAGCAATAAATTAACCGCCTGTCGGGCTCCTATTCCGGCAAGCGGTTTTTTATGTCATCGTATATCATGTCCTTGTAGATTTTCGTGACTTGAATATAGCATAAAACGCCGAATTCGTCAATATTAAATTTGTGTCCAATCTGATCCAAAATTAGTAGCAAATGTAGAACGAGCAAATAATTTGTTGTTGATGAAAACTATTTGCACTTTTGGACTACTATAATGACCAGCATGACCAACACTCTTATCGGCAAAATTAAAAAGAGTTGCAACCCCACTTTCGCCGGAAGGAGCATTTACAGGATTAGAAATTTGACATACGGTATAATCTTTTAATTCGTTGAGATTTGTGCTATCAAAATTATGTTTAAAAACACCTTGAGCAAAACCTTCCCAATTACCGGTGCCGCCAGAATCCACATTTAACATACCGTACACCGGATAATTAACTTCCTCTTTGACTTCATCAATTCTACCGGCAAAATTCAGTAAAAGTTTTGACCATTGGACAGTACCATTTTCATCTTTCATTAAAACGGTAGCAGTATCACCATTTGGAAGACTATTTGGAGCGTCAGGCATAGTCATAGTTCTTTCAGTTACGCCGGTGACATGACCTTGAGTGTCGCTCGTGACTTGAAGCGTTTTAAAAGTACCGCCATACGAAAGAGTTTTATTACTCGCTTCGCCACCACTTCTTGTTGTATAATTTGGGTGCGAATAATTATTTGCATTATTAGCAACGCCATTTAATTTAGATTTATCAGCTGCACTCATGAGACCGGCCGCGCTCGTGGTTGCCTCTGAGTAAGTTGTGTTAGGTGGAGTTGAAAATTGTCCTTGTCCGTTTAAATATTGGTTAGCATTGCCGTTTGTGCTTACCGTCGCAATATTGCCCAGTGCTTCCAATGTCGCTTGTGCCTGTTTGATTGCCCTATCCAATTCCTGCAAAGTTGTTGGAAGTTGAGCAATCATATCTTGTGGAATTTTTATATCCTTGCCGGAATGCTGCAATTTATCAATTAATGTATCAGCCATTTATTTATCACCTTCCTCAAAAATTTTAATAACTTCTGGCGAATAGTTGGATTTAATGTCGTCAAGAGAGATAGAATCAGCAGAAATAGTAGCGACTTCATCTTTAGTCGGGAAACGTTTTTTAATTTCAGCGGTTTGACGGCGCATAAGTTCCTCAATAATGCTCCATTCAACGTATTTAGCCATCAGGTTCACTCTCCCATAGTTCAGCCATAAGAGTTTCAATATCCGGATTACCAGCCCAAATAGTGACACTTTCTTCACCGCTTGGAGTAGTATCCGGCGGCAAAGTATCGGGCGGTAAGGTTGCCGGAACTGCTTCGCCACCGGAGATAGTAGCATTATCCTTGATAAGGGCGTACTTCATACCGCCGACCTCAACAATAGTTTTACCGTCGAACAAGTCGAAGGATTCGCTGGTTGAGAGCGTGACATTGACAGAAGTATCAGACTCAAGTTGAGTTGTGTCATCGAATTTAAGCCACAATTTGCCGTTTTCCGGTTGAGTCGGCGAAAT
>CAJOHI010000136.1 GCA_905234365.1 uncultured Selenomonadaceae bacterium
TGCGTAGTCTGCCTCTGATACTCTTTTGTGCTGCTCAAGTGCTTCATCAATTCTTTTATGGTCGAGTTCAGCACTGATTCGCTCCATTTTTGCGAAATTCGTAAAGGCCTGTTTAAGATTAAGATTTTCTGACATAGTAAAACATCTCCTTATTTTTTATCTGAATGAGCCGTGCACTGCTCAAGCATTCTGATTAATACATTCGATAAATTCGGCGTTAGAATTTTCTATAATAGCGGAATAACGAGCCTTATGAGAAGTGGTATCCTCATTTTTGAGGGTGGCGTCAATAAATTCTTCGCGCAAAATTTCAAGTTGATTCATGTATTTAGCTTGTATCTGATTTATTTGCTCGTCAAAGCTGTAAGTTCTAGGCGGAGCAGAGATACATTGTCCGCTTTCAATATCGCGAATATAACCGGTACCGTTATCGCCGCCGAAAGTGCCTAAAAGATATTTATGATAATCCTCATCTGAAATATCAATCCAATCATCAATTTTGTTATCACGGAATACATTTTTAACAATATCTTCCATTTGTTCTTGATAATTCTCGGTATTTGTATCGACAGAACAGCGATAAACACCTGTAGTCGGATTAAAAAGTGCTTTAATCATTGTCATCATCTCCAATAAAATAAGCGACTTTTCAGCCGCTAATGTTAGTGATATAATATATTTGCGCCTCCGATTTCAAGAAGGTTGGAGGTGATAGTTGTGTTTGATAGCATTGAGACCTTCTTACTAAATATCGCTGCAGGACTGTTAGCAAATTGGCTGACAGAACTGTGGAAGAAGCGCAACAAATAAAGAATAGCTCCAACTATTCTTAAAAAATTAATAACCACCTGTAGTGCTCCAACACTGACGGGTGGTTTTTTCATTATGTTTGATAGCACGAAACCTTAATTTTCGTGACTTGAATATAGCATAAAACGCTGAATCCGTCAACATTAAATTTGTGTCCATGATCCACTACCAATTCGGGTAAATAATTTATTATTCATAAAAGCTATTTGAAATCTATAAGGAGAATAAACCTCTGAGTGACTAACTCTTTTGTCACCAATCGAGAAAAGCGTCACTGCTCCAGTTTCAGGCGCATTTACAGGACCTGAAATTTGATATAGAGTATAATCATATAACTCGTTCAGATTTACATTACCAAAGCAATGTTTAAAAATACCTTGAGCAATCCCTTCCGAATTTCCTGTGCCGCCGTTAGTGATCGGCAAAATACCTGTCATTTTAGTCAAATCGGTTGTTGGGGCATCAGGCATAGTCATAGTTCTTTCGGTTACACCAGTAACATGACCTTGAGCGTCGCTCGTGACTTGAACAGTTTTAAAAGTACCACCATACGAAAGAGTTTTATTATTCGCTTCACCCCACTTCTTGTTGTATAACTTGGGTGCGAGTAAACAGTGTTAGGTGGAGTTGAAAATTGTCCTTGACCGTTTAAATATTGGTTAGCATTACCGTTTGTGCTTACCGTCGCAATATTGCCCAGTGCTTCCAATGTCGCTTGTGCCTGTGTGATTGCCCTATCCAATTCCTGCAAAGTTGTTGGAAGTTGAGCAATCATATCTTGTGGAATTTTTATATCCTTGCCGGAATGTTGCATTTTATTAATTAATGTATCAGCCATTTATTTATCACCTTCCTCGAAAATTTTAATAACTTCAGCGGGGTAGTTGGATTTAATGTCGTCAAGAGAGATAGAATCAGCAGAAATAGTAGCGACTTCATCTTTAGTCGGGAAACGTTTTTTAATTTCAGCAGTTTGACGGCGCATAAGTTCCTCAATAATGCTCCATTCAACGTATTTAACCATCAGGTTCACTCTCCCATAACTCGGCCATAAGAGTTTCAATATCCGGATTACCGGCCCAAATAGTGGCACTTTCTTCACCGCTTGGAGTAGTATCAGGCGGCAAAGTATCGGGCGGTAAGGTTGCCGGAACTCCTTCGCTACCGGAGATAGTGGCATTATCCTTGATAAGAGCGTATTTCATGCCGCCAACCTCAACAATGGTTTTACCGTCGAACAAGTCGAAGGATTCGTCGGTTGAGAGCGTGACATTGACAGAAGTATCAGACTCAAGTTGAGTTGTGTCATCGAATTTAAGCCACAATTTGCCGTTTTCCGGTTGAGTCGGCGAAAT
>CAJOHI010000137.1 GCA_905234365.1 uncultured Selenomonadaceae bacterium
GGCTTGGCTTTTGGAGAGTATGCTCACCGAAAAAGAATATAATGCAGCGAAAAGTTCTACATTGAACGCTCATTATACTTCCGGCGAGATAGTTCAAGGGATTTATGAAGGTTTAAAAAATTTGGGATTTAATCAAGGAACAATTCTTGAGCCGTCGATGGGCATCGGTGGATTTTTTGGAAATATGCCTGACGAAATGAAAAGTGGCAGTCATCTCTATGGTGTGGAACTCGATTCTTTGACGGGTAGAATTGCAAAGGCGATTTATCCAGATGCCGAAATAAACATTCAAGGATTTGAAGCTACTCGTTATCTGAATGATTCATTTGACATTGCAGTAGGTAATGTGCCATTTGGAAAGTATCACGTTAATGACAAAGGTTATAATGAACATCGTTTTTTGATTCACGATTATTTTATCGCTAAAATGATAGACCAAGTGCGTCCGGGCGGTTTAGTTGCGATTATTACATCAAAGGGAACTCTTGATAAGCAAGACAGCAGTGCAAGAAAATATTTTGCCCGTCGTGCTGAGCTTGTTCGCGCAATTCGTCTGCCAAATAATGCTTTTAAAGAGGCAGGAACGGAAGTTACCAGCGATATTTTATTCTTCCAAAAACTCGAAAATGTTCGTGAAGATGAAAATTTGCCAAATTGGGTTAATGTAATATCTTTTCAAGGCGAATGCGATATTACAATTAATAAATATTTTGAAGAACACCCTGAAGATGTGTTAGGTAAATTGGAGAAAACAAGCACGGCTTACGGTTTTGATTTGACGTGCAAGCCTGATGAAAATCATAAACTCAATGAATCATTAAGTGAATCAATGCAGACAATGACGCAAATATATTCGCCAAGTGAAATAGATTTGCCATTGCCTCAACAAATGCCAGATATTGAAGATAAACGCTCGTCAAGTTATTTCATCGAAAACGGCGAATTAAAGTTTTACAACGGCGTAAAAATTGAAAATGTAAAACTCAGTGCAAAAGATAGAAGTAAAATGCTTTTGGCAATGGATATGCGTGATTCTGTTCGTAATGTCATTGATATTCAAGTTGATGACGGTACAGATGATGAATTGGCGGAAGCACAAGATGAATTGAATCAAATTTACGATAAATATGTTGAAAAATATGGTCACATCGGTGAGGATTCTAATCTCAAAAAGATTTTTAGCAGAGATTCGGCTTATCCGCTTTTGCGCTCACTCGAAGAATATGGAAAGGACGGTTACAAAGGGAAATCGCCAATTTTCAGCAAGCGTATGATTGAACCACATCGCCCACCTATAAATGCAGACACTCCAGCTGATGCACTGGCAATATCAATGCAAGAAGTAGGTCGCGTTGATTTAGGCTACATGGCAGCGTTGACTGACCAGACAAAAGAAGAACTTATAAATGCGTTGGAGTTTGAAAGAATTTATTTTGATTCGCAAAAACAAGAATATCAAATAGCGGAAGAATTTTTATCCGGCGATATTCGTGCAAAAATGGAATTTACCGAAAACCAAATTAAACAGGTTGACGCTGAAATAAATAAAAAACTCGTGTCATCTGTTTTGAAAATTGATTCTGTTAAAACATACGAGCCAAAAAATAATATTGAAAGAAAAATCCTTGACTGCAATCCTGAAGGTACCCGTTATTTTTCATTTGGCGAATATTATGACGCAGATGAAAAAATCTATTATGATGAATATATTGAAACTCAAAAAGATAATCGTGAGTTTTTAGCTGAAGTTGCCCTTCGTCACGGCATTTCCATTGACCGAGACAAAGTTGGAGAGATTTTATCAGATAAACCATTGCTTGTACTGGAAGCGATCCGTCGAGGTCGTGATGTTGGTTATGTTAAACAGGCAGATTTGTTAATTCTCAGTTATTTGCGAACAATTAATGAAAATTTTTACCATGAGGACGAAGAACATGACTTGATGTTGTATGAGTTCCTCAAGAAGAAGCTGGCGAAGTTTGAAAATGATTTTAACGCCATTAAAGAGCAAGTGAATCGTTATTATCAAAGAATGAGTAATGAGGAATTAAAGGATTATCAAAACAAAAAAACGGTTGAACTTGACAAAGTTAGTCCAGAATTAGATGTTCTTCGCAAAACTAAATCACGGCTTGAAAAAAATCTTGCAGCATTGGAAAAAGTCAAGCCAAAAGATTTAACAGCGGCAGAAATTCACGTTGAAATTGGAGCGACTTGGATTCCTACTGAAGATATTGAGGATTTTATCCGTGAAACTTTTGATGTACTTCACAGCAGTATGGAAGTTCATTTTTCACACGTTACAGGTCTTTGGCGAATTGACGCGAAAAATTATCCGAATTTGAGTCCAAAAGCTGAAGTTACTTATGGCGTAAAACAAATGAATGCGCTTGTTCTGACTGAATTAGCTTTGAATATGAAAGAGCCGAAAATACATAAAACGGTATACCTTGACGGAGTTGAAAAGAAAGTTGTTGACCAAGAGGCTACGATTGTCGCTCAACAAAA
>CAJOHI010000138.1:0-2330 GCA_905234365.1 uncultured Selenomonadaceae bacterium
CGGCGGCAGTGGCAACGATACTATTGATTTAAGCAGTGGAAAAGCGCTTGTTAAATTCTCTGCAGGTGACGGCAATGATGTCATTTACGGATATAATTCCAACAATACGCTTAACATAACTTCAAATTATACAACTTCTGTTGACGGTAGTGACGCGATTATTTATGTTGGCACCGATTCTATGAGACTCGTTAATGCAGCTCAATCTCCTGTTAAAATTTTCAACGGCACTAGCGTTTCAACAATAACAATCGACTCTACACCTGCTCCAACAATTTCAAGTGATGTTTATCTTGATTACAGCGATGTCAACGGCTCGAAGACGATAAAAAACAGCGACGACAAGAACACTTACATTTATTTCAACGAGGACGGCAACAATTTGGCGGTTATTGAGGCAGGAGCAACCGGACTAAAAGAAGTCAACGCAGGTAATAGCGGCGATACTCTGACAAATTACAGCACATCTGCACAGGTTACACTCAACGGCGGCAATGCGGGTGATGTGTTCAATAACAGCGGTAATTTCACCACGATTGAAGGCAGCGGCGGCAACGATACTGTAAATCTTTACGGCGGAAAGGCCTTAATTAAATTCGGCGAAAATGACGGCAATGATATAGTTTACGGCTACACTTCCGACAACACGATTAACATCACGAACGGTGATTATGATACGGTTGTCAATGGAAATGATGTAATTATCACCGTGTCGGACAATTACAAATTGAGATTGAAAAATGCTGCAGGTGAAGTATTAAATATTATTGACGCACAAGGACAATTTGCAACAATCGACAGCACCGTAAAGGAAAAATTCGTGGTCGATACGACAGGTGTAACACTCGATTCAGATTATGAAGGTGCATTTGATTTATCCGAATTTAGCGTAAATAAAGTCATTGGTTCTGCGGCAACGGCAAGTGTCAGTATAAGCGGAAGTAACGGTGCAAATACATTAATTGGCGGCAAGAGTCACGATGTTATCAAAGGTCTTGCAGGCAATGATTTGCTTGTCGGCAGAGGCGGTGACGATACTCTTAACGGCGGTATTGGCAATGATACCCTTACTGGTGGTGCCGGTAATGATGTTTTCATCTATGCTTCAGGTGGCGGTGATGACGTTATCGTTGATTATGGCAAGGGCAAGGACGTTATCAAACTCAATCGCGGAACAATCAAGAGTACGAGCATAAACGATGATGATGTCATATTAAAGATTGGTACCGGTTCGCTCACTCTCAAGAATGCAAATGGAAAGATTATAACGATTGTTGACGCCGAAGATGATACTATCAACAAGACTTTTACAGATGAATTTACAATTGATGATACAGATTCCGCAGCGGTCACGGTTGATTCAATGTTTACAGCGGTTGATGCTTCCGCTCGCACAACGCCGATTAAAATCACTGCTAATACTAAGGCTAATTCTATCGTCGGTGGTGCAAAGGCTGATTCTATTTATGGTCTTGCTGGTGCTGATTTTATTGACGGTGGTGCCGGTAGGGACTTCCTTTTTGGTGGCTCCGGCAAGGATTCTCTTTATGGTAACAAGGGCAATGACGTTCTTACCGGTGGCAAGGGCAACGATATTTTCATTATTGGCAATGGTGATGGTAATGACACCATTACTGACTACACTGAAGGTGAGGACTCTCTTAAGATTCGTGCAGGTGCCATAAAGAGTGCAAGCATTATTGGCTCCACTAAGGATGTGGTACTGTACTTTAACAACGGTTCCGTTACCTTACAAGACGCAAAGGACAAAACGATCAGCATAATTGACAAGAATGGCAATTCTTATACGACGGTGCCCGCGGATCCGATTATTGAACATATTGAGATTGATAACGATACTGCTTCACCGGTGAAATTAGCTGCTGATGTTAAGTCTGTTGATGCTTCCGCTCGCTCTACTGCTAACGAATTGTCTAATACTATACTTGGTGGTGCAGGTGCGGATACCATTTCTGCTGCTAAAGGTAACGATTCTATTAACGGTGGTGCAGGTGCCGATTCGCTTGTTGGCGGTGAAGGCGCTGATACTCTACTGGGAGGCAAAGGTCACGATTCTCTTGTTGGAGGCAAAGGTCATGATATTCTTACCGGTGGTAAAGGCAATGATGCTTTGACTGGTGGCAAGGGCAACGATACCCTTACCGGTGGTGACGGTCAAGATGCTTTCATTTATAGTGAAGGTGACGGTAACGACGTTATCAAGGACTATCGCTCAGAAGATTCGATTTATATTAATGGTGCTTCTTCAGCGTCAACTGTCGGCAACGATATCATAATTACAGTTGGCACAGGCTCAATAAAACTGCTTG
>CAJOHI010000138.1:2382-3598 GCA_905234365.1 uncultured Selenomonadaceae bacterium
CGACAACGGATTATAACGTTGGTGAAGTTGATACTTCTAATGCTCTGAAAAAATCATTATCCGAATTTACCTTGACTCCCAAAAATAATGATAAGTAAAAATGACGTTTTAAAAAAATATAATTAAATTAATCGGCGCAGGACACTCGCGACTTAAAGTCATGAGAGAAATGCGCCGTTATCTCTTGACTTTGAAATTAAAACTGATTAAAATCAATTTATGGTAAAATAGAGTTGACGTACATAAAGAGTTAAATTAATGGCTGGAGGAACGGCAATGACGGTACAAACACACAGAACAATTATTTTTGAAGAATTTGACAAAGAAAATCCTCTCAACTTGTTTACAATATTGAATAATAATCCTGCTGAAAATGAATTGTTGAATGGTATTGAAAAATTGACGGTCCACAATTTTAACGAGTTTATGTCAAAATTTGCTCCGAAGGTCTACGAAATTTGTCGCAAAGACGACAAAGGTATGATACATTTTCTTTATACAACTGATCTGACTAAATTTAGAGGTTATCAACAAGTCACAACTCTTGATATCAGTGACCATAAATATTATAAAATGCTTTTGGAATTATAATAAACTAAAGGAAAAAGTGGTAAGACCAATATTGATTTCAAAGATAAAGAAATTATAGAAAAAATGCTATCGCCTAAACAAGATGTCGAAGATGCAAGAGTCTTGCGAAAAGACCTTGAATATAACATGCTGCTTCGTTATGAGGCTGAAGATCGCGGCGAAAGTTCAGCGGATTATATTGACAAAGTAAAATGATTGTCTTGATAAAATCACTGAAAAATACAAAGATCGTATAGGCGGTTTATTGCCATTGTTGATTGAAGACCTTAATACAAAGTTGAATCAGCTAGATAGCGGAATTGATTCGAATAGCGGCGATAATGTCGAAGGCGAATCACGTTTAAACAAGGTAAGTTGATTCTCTTGCCGGATGGTCGTTTGGATATTGAAGAACTTCCTGCAGAAGCCGAAACAAAGCCAGTTGCTCAACTTAGCGCCGGACATGATATTAACGGCGAAATTTTACAATTACTTGAAGCTGATTACGACGAATACGCTGAAAATCCTATTGATTATGTTAAACAACTTATCGAAATGCGGCGTAAAACCCCTAGCTTTAGCTATGGGGATATAAGCCGCAACAAGGTAAGCGCATAGAGAAATCTGTGCGTAGAGAGGACTTGCA
>CAJOHI010000139.1 GCA_905234365.1 uncultured Selenomonadaceae bacterium
CGGTTGAATATCTCTTGGTTGACGGCATCTATCTCCACTTCAGTGCCAATGACGCCCAGCTTTTTGCCGTTGATAATTAGCGGCATATAATAAGCATAAGTTTTGCCAAATTCGTTATCATAAGTATCATAGCCTTCGGGAGTTTTGCCGGTATTCCAGGCTTCCCACATCTTCTTATGGTCTTTCGGCACTTCAAAGACATCTGTACAAGGATCGATATATTTAATGCCGTCTATCGTTTTTTCTTCACGAACAGTATCAATCACCCAATACATGTGCCAATCTTCTTTGGTGGGGACGAGATAGTAGGCATACTTTATACCGAAGCGATCACGAGCCTTTTCAAAAGTGTTGAGCCAATATTCAAATCTGTAAGCGGCATATGCCTTTTTGATATCATCACTGAGCTCAATGAATTTTATGTCAACACCTAAAGTTTTACCCGGATATTTGGTCGCGAACAAAGTTTCAAACTTCTTTTGCTCCGGCTTATAATCGTCCTTGAAATCATGCCGCACCAACACTTCATCGTAATGCGAAATGAAGTAATTTTGAAAGTCTACAAAATCCTCTCCATCTGCCATCATTAATTCTTTGAGATATGCAGCGATGTGTTGAAGATTTTCTTCACATTGACGCTTATAACCATTGGTTTGATTGTAATATGTATTGAAACCGCTCATCAACAAATATTATAAAGATGATCGCAAATTTAAATAGTAAACTGTCGGTTTTCTTTTCCATTTCATTATCCTTATGATTTCCTAGTCATTAAGAATTGTACAAGCTCTCTTAAAAAATCTGCCTCTGAGCCAAATATAGATAAAGTCTCAATAGCCTCATCTTTAGCCTCATTCGCTAACTTTTTGGCTTCTTCCAATGAAGTTAAAGTAACATAAGTTGCTTTATGATTGCGTTCATCGCTGCCAACCGGTTTGCCAATGGTCTTTTCATCGCCGACAACGTCCAAAATATCATCAGTGATTTGAAAGACGAGACCGAAGCAGTCGGCATACTTTCCAAGTGCATTGATTTGAACGCCTGTAGCTCCTGCAAGAATTGCGCCGGATTTAAGTGCCGCTCTGAATAAAGCTCCCGTTTTGCCGAGGTGCATTTTTTTGAGCGTCGCCAGATCAATATTTTTTCCTTCGGAAAGTATATCTATTGCCTGTCCGCCAACCATGCCGGCAGTGCCAATCGCCTTGCTGATTTCATCAATTACAAATAAAATCGACGCATGATTTACACCGCGCTGCCTCAACATAACTTCAAAGGCAAGTGTAAGTAGTGCATCTCCGGCAAGAATCGCCATTGCTTCACCGTATACTTTGTGATTAGTCAGCTTGCCGCGTCTGTAGTCGTCGTTATCCATTGCGGGCAGATCGTCATGGATTAATGAATAAGTATGTATCATTTCGATTGCGCTTGCCGTCGTGATGAACTTATCACCGCTTCCATTGACAGCATCAGCCGCCGCCATTAGAAGTATCGGTCGGACTCTCTTGCCGCCGGACATTAAGCTGTACTTCATCGCGTCCATCAAAGTATTATCTATCGTATTAGTTCGATTGAGTTCTAGCAGTATTTCATCTTCAATTAAGCGGATTCTTTTTTTCCAAAGCTCGTTGAACATTCATTTCATCTCCGTTATCATCTCAACAAAGAAAACTTTTCATATATAATTACAAATTAATTCAAATAATCTTTTAATTCGTTATAAAAATTTTCTCTTGAACCTATCATTATAACTATCGTCAATGTTCCATCTTCGTTGACGGAAACTTTATAAGCAATTCGATAATCTGTGCTCTGATATCTAAAACCGTAGGCATAAATTCCATTTAAATCGCCGGTTTTTAATTGCCCTATTGTCGGGTCAATTCTAATTGCTTCCAATGTATCTTGAAAGATTTTTTTAAGTTTTGTATCTTTTATTTTCTTCAGATATTTTCTGGCAGGTGGCAAAAAAATTATCTCATTCACTATCAAAAACTTCTTCCATTGAATAAGATTCTCCTTTACTCTGTGCTATCAAATCGTCAAACATTTTTTCAAGCGCCGCCGGAACTTTAGCTCTCATTTTTTTAAATTCATTTAATAAATCTTCTCCTGTGTAACCTTGCCTTATCAAATCCTCTAGAATTTCTTCATCAAATTCACCAGTTACCATTTGCGACTCTCCTTCTATAACAAAATATAAGAGAAAAAACCGGACACTCTGTCCGGCTGATAAGTTAATTTGCGATTGCAGCTAGAATGCCGTTTACAAAACGACCGGAGTCATCAGTGCCATATTTTTTAGCTATCTCCACTGCTTCATTTATGATAATGCCTTTGGGAATCTCATTCTCAGCAAATTTTATTTCATATATAGAAAGCCGCAATACATTTCTATCGACCGTCGCCAACCGCTGAATA
>CAJOHI010000140.1 GCA_905234365.1 uncultured Selenomonadaceae bacterium
TCTACGCTTGCCTCTGTAAGATATAATGCTTACAGCGACGGAAGCAGTAAAGACCTCTCATTGAATATTAATATGTACTATTACTCTGCATTGACCACAGACACCACCTCAGAAGACTTTAAAAATGGTAAAAGTTCTTCCAGCGGTGCCATTTATCTTGACAGAGTTTTGGCACATGAATTGACGCATGCAGTTATGGCGGCAAATATCAGTAATTTTTATAAATTGCCCCGATTCATTTCTGAAGGCATGGCAGAATTGACTCACGGCATTGACGATGCTCGTCGATCCACAATAACTGCATTGTTGGAAAGCTCAAATCGAAGCAGACTTGAAGCTGCACTTGCAATCAGCACTGAATATGCAAGCGGTGACGACAATTATGCTGCCGGTTATATGTTCCTGCGCTGGCTTGCCAAACAGGTCTCAGAATATGATCCAAGTGAAACGAGTACCATAAACGGCACTTCAGCAAATGATACTCTCCGAAACAGTCGTGACAATGTAGTTATTAACGCACTCGGCGGCAACGATATAATCGAAAATAACGGCAATTACGTCACTATAATTGGCGGTGACGGCAACGATACTTTAAGTGGCAGCGGCAGTTATCAATTTATCAAATACGGCGGTGAAGGCAAGGACGTTGTAAACAATCTTAACGCAAATGATACGTTAAATATCAATTCCGGCAAGATTGAAAGTTGGAGTCTCAAAAAGAAAAATGTTATACTTAAAGTTGGCGGCGGAACAATTACGCTCAAGAATACTAAAGGCGAATTTGTCAATGTTTTAGATTCTGATAATAGATTGACTTCGGCAATTTACGGCAATGGTACGATCACAATTCTCGGCTCAACCAGTGATGACTCTTTGACAGGCGGTGCCAAAGCTGACAGCCTTAATGGAAATTCCGGCAATGATACTTTAGTTGGCGGAAAAGGTTCTGATTATCTTACAGGCGGCGAAGGTTCTGACACTTTTGTTTATTCAAGTGGTGACGGCAAAGATGTCATTACTGATTATATGGCAGATTATGATTCCATAAAATTAACGAGTGGTTCAATCACTAAGGCTGCTGCCGTCAAAGGAACTTCTGACGTGACATTCACAATCGGCAAAGGCTCAATTAAACTCAAAAACGGTGCAGGTCGAAAAGTTACAATAATTGACGCTTCCGGCACAACTACCAAACAACAATACGGTGTCAACTCAATCACTGTTGCAGACGGTGACGGCAATACAATTAATACCGCTATTGACGCCTCAGTTATCACGATTGATTCTTCCTCGCGCACAACTGAAGTCAATCTTATTGGCAACGGAAAAGGCAATTATATTAAAACCTCACAAGGCAACACTACCGTCACAACCGGTAAGGGCAACGATACAGTATCATATATTGCCGGCGAAGATGTTGTCACGGATTATACACCAGGCTCAGACGCAGTGCAGTTTAGCGTTGACATTCAAAGTATTAAGACGAGCGGCAGCGATTTGGTCTTTGCAACTGATGACGGCAATTTAACTTTAAAAGACGCTGCCGGCAAAAAAATTACAATTATCGATGCAAGCGGCAATGTTTCAAGTCAAATTTTTGGTGCAACAAACGTCAAAGTTGCAAATTCGGACGGCACTCTGGTAAGTTTTGAAAATAATACTGATATTAAACTCATCAACGCAGCAAAACGGACTAAACCGGTTTACATAATTGGCAACAATAATGGCAACACAATTAAGGGCGGTTCTAACAACGATACTTTGCAAGGCGGTTCCGGCAATGATTATTTAACGTAATGATTTGTTTATATTTACAGGCGGTGCCGATACAATTTCTGATTTTGGCGTTGCGAAGGGAAATACGGATTCCGTACAATTTGCTAACGTGACTTACGATTCTTATTATGTTAAAGATAATAACGTAATTATGACATTTAAAAATGATACCGATACTACTCTTACGATTCTCAACGGCAAAGATAAGGTTATGACTGTAAACGGTGTTGCAGTTACTCTTAATGATTATACCGAAAAGGTTTTTGCCAAAAAGGATACAACCGCAAATTACGAGGCAAATTCAGATATAATTTTAGTTGACGCTACAAAGAAAAATTCATCAGGCTATGACAACAATAGCACACTTAAAGGCGGTAAGAAGGACGATACGATTCAAGGCGGCGTTAAAAATGACTTGTTGACTGGTGGTGCAGGTAAAGATTTATTTATCTACAGCGGCGGCAATGATACTATTACAGACTACGTTGCAGGTACGGATTCAATCAGTCTTGACGGTAGTATAACTTTCAACGAGGTAACTTACGACGGCAACGATTTAATTTTTAAGGTCGACGAAAATAATACGTTGAGAATTAATAAGGCGATCAAGAAGAAAAAAGACCAAAAAATTACAATCATTGAAAATGGCGTAACGACAAGCCAAATTTATGGACGAGAATCAATAGTAGTTGCGGCAAATGATGCTGAAACTCTCGACACCTCAAAACCAGTCAATAGCAAACTTGTAACTGTCAATGCCTCAAAACGCATTGGCAACAGCAATAATAATGTTTTGAGTGGCAGCACTCAAGGAGACGTTATCAAAGGAACCAGCGGCAATAATACTTTGACAGGCGGCGCCGGTAATGATACTCTCTACGGTGGCATAGGCAATGATTATCTTGACGGCGGTGCTGGTGATGACATTCTCGACGCCAGATTAAACGGTAATAATACTTTGATTGGCGGCAACGGTAACGATAGTTTCTATGGCGGTTCTGATACGGATATTTTTAATGCAGGTGCAGGCAATGATGTTATCACGCTTTCCGAC
>CAJOHI010000141.1 GCA_905234365.1 uncultured Selenomonadaceae bacterium
TTGATGTAGTCAACAATTTCAGCAGTTATTAATTCGCCTGGCTGTAAAATTGGAATACCAGGAGGATAAAATGTAACTTCTTCCGCAGAAATTTTATTGATAGAGTCCTTTAAATTAACCGAAGTTGTCGAACAATAAAAAGCCTCTCTGGGAGATAATTTTGATTTGGAATTTGGAATTTTAAATGCGGAGTTTATCTCAGGATTAAAATTTTTATCGCCTTTGTGTGTTGATAATTTTTTTAATGCGACAATCAATTTATTAATTTCGTTATAAGTGTCAGCGAAAGTTATCAAAAAAAGTAAACTATTAAAATCTGACAGTTCACATTGAATTTTATATTTGTGGCGCAGAATATTTTCGGCTTCAATTCCGGTTAATCCTAAATTATTGACATTGACGGTAACTTTTGTTGTATCAAAATCAAAACCGTCAACTTTATCGAAAGTTTTTAAGCCGTCAATAAATTCAATTTCGCTGCGTAAATGTTGCGATAAATTTATTGCTCTTTCGATCAATTCTGTGCCGGATTCTTGCATTTGAAGTCTTGCGATATCCAGCGATGCAAGAAGCAAATAATTCGGACTTGTCGATTGTAACAAGCTCACAACACGTTTGACACGTTCAACGTCGATTAATTTTGACTTAAAAAGCAGCATTGAAGTTTGCGTTAATATGCGTACTTTGAGCAGCCAAATCTACGCCTGCGTCGATTGCTGACAATGGCAATTTTTCGCTAAATCGCAAATGTGCTCCATGCGCTTCGTCAACGAGCAGTAAAATATTTTGCTCATGTAAAAATTTTGCAATTTCTGAAAGATTTGCAGCCACTCCGTAATAATTTGGAGATACAATTATTAATGCCTTGACTTGCGGATATTTTTTAATGGCTGATTTAATCGTTTCAACGCTCAAATTTAAGGAAATTCCAAATTTTGAATCGTACTCCGGCATTAAATAAATTGGTCTTGCACCGGATAAAATTAATCCATTCATTACGCAGCGATGAGCATTTCTTGGAACTAAAACTAAATCATTTGGTTTAAGTGCTGCCATTATCATTGCTTGAACTGCTGAGGTAGTGCCGTTAATCATAAAAAACGCTTCGTCAGCATTCCACAATTCAGCCGCCAATTTTTGTGCTTGTTTAATACAGCTTCGTGGATCATGCAAGTCATCTAATTCTTCCATTAATGAGACTTCACGTCTCAAGCCTTCTGCCGTTATTAATTCCTGCAACAAAAAATGAGCGCCTAAGCCCTGTTTATGTCCAGGTGTATGAAAGGCAAGCGCTCCGTCTTGTGAATAATTTTTCATTGCTTCGGCGATTGGTGCAATATTTTTATTCAACGTTAATTTTGCTCCTGTTTTAAAATTTCTGCTTTAAGTTTTTTATAAGCACGTGTGTAATAAGTTCCGTTTTGTGATTCAGGAAAATCTGCGCCAAATGCGTTATATGTTACGGCAATTAACGGCGGTGATTGGATTCTTTTTGCAACAGCTATACCTGTAAATTGATTCCACCAGCGTTCCAAATCATTAATAAATTCTTCATCAGTCGCAAAATATTTTTTGACAAGTCCGCTCTCACAGCCGATTTTTTCCTCAAGTTTGCCTTCCGAATACCATTTTAAAATTTCTTCAGGTGTAACATTATAATCAAAAAAGTCGTCCTTATCCTTAACACCTTCAACGAATGATTTAAGTAAATAATCATGATAAGGATATTTTAGCGGATCGCCTTTACCTTCGTCGACATTTTGCGCTGTCGACAGTTCAGCACTCGGCACAATGTCAATGATACCTTGCGGAATAACTTCGCGTTCGTAGACAAATTCATTGATATAACGAGCTAAATCGTAAACTTGATATTTCCACAAATCAGCAAGAGCACTCAAAACTCCGGCACTGTCGCCGTACATTGTCGCATAACCAACGGTTGTTTCCGCCTTATTAGCATTGCAGGTAAATCCGCCGCCAAATGCTGCCGCTAAAGTTGCTAAAATTCTTGCACTTCTGTCACGTGCCTGAATATTTTCTCTGACGAATGACGAAAGCTCTATTTTTTTGCTGGTTCCATTTGATAAAAACGTCATTGGTGTGGATTCGATCTGCTTAACCGTCCAATCTACGCTCTCTTGAATTGGTACTACCATATAATTACAGCCGAGATTTTTGGCAAGTTGTTCAGAAAGATTTTTAGTTGTCGATGAATTGAATTTTGATGGCATATTGACAAGTAAAACATTTTCTGGTCCAAGAACTTTGGTATAAAGTGCAGCATCAACCGCAGAATCTATTCCACCAGAAATTCCAATTACAATTTTTTTCATGCCAATTTGT
>CAJOHI010000142.1 GCA_905234365.1 uncultured Selenomonadaceae bacterium
TTGCCACCAACGAAGATTGCCGCAAGAATTATAAGTTTCAGGACCTCTGCAGCCTAATTTATAAAGACACCAACCGGCTTTTGCTCCAGCATCATCGAAGGTTTCTGCAAACATACCGGCATCAAAGAACGGTCTACGATAGCAAGTATCATGGATACGATTTCCGTAAAATTGCTTCGGACGACCGTCGCCATCAAGTGGCGGAATTGTACCAAAAAGTGCAACGTGCATTACAACACCGGTCATAACTTCAGGAATTGGCGGACAACCTGGAACCTTAACTACCGGCTTACCACCAACAAAATGAGTAATTCCGGCAGAACCAGTTGGATTAGGTTTTGCTGCTTGGATTCCACCATAAGCTGCACAGCTTCCATAAGCGATAATTGCTGCTGCACCTTTAGCCGCTTTATCCAACAAATGTGTAAAAGTATGACCGCCGCTCATGCAGTAAACGCCGTTGTCTTTTGTAGAGACAGCACCTTCAACTGCAAGGATATACTGTCCATTGTATTTTTGAATGACTTCATCAAGATGAGCTTCAAATGGCGCACCACAAGCTGCACTAAGTAAATGATCGTATTCCAGTGCAATGCTTGTCAATACAACGTCGGACGCCAACGGCTGTGCATTCGTGACCATGAATCCAAACGACAACCGGCAACGGCTTAGTTTCCGCTGCTTCAACAACTTTTGACAGCATATCCGTACTTAATCCCATGAGTGAGGTCAACGCTACACAGCCTTTCAAAAAGTTGCGGCGACTGAATCCTCTTTTGAGATATGCTTCCCACAAACTCTCCCTTTGTTTCATTTGACTATCCTCCTGTATTTAGGATTTGACATATTCATATTCTAAAAAAAAATTCGCCGCACAAACTTTTTTTCCTGCATATAATCATTCTAATTTTAAATCAATCCAGCCAGCCATTCACTCCAAGACACTTTAAATTTTGCATCGCGCTGTTCTTTGACATATTGATAAAATTGACGCAATTTAAAAGCACGTTCCCTGTGCTGTTCGGAATACCAATCAGTTCCATTATTTTCAGCTAAAAGATTTGTGCCGCCTAATACGAATTGCCGCTGCGTAATTTCTTCAAGTGACAAATCAGGATACCTTAAAATATCGTAAAATGTTAAAAAAGTTGTCGTGCGTCCGTGACCGGCATGGCAATGAAAATGTAGCCAATGATTTTTTGGCAATTCAAGATAAAATTTTATAAAGGCATCGACAGTTGACGGATCAGGAAAAACCATATCCGCCGCAGCAAAACGAATGTATTTAAAACCGACTTGCTCTGCGGCATATTTTTCATTTTGAATATTCTCAACAACCATTGTCAATTTATTTAATGTCGCTTTGTCATGAGTACCAAGTGGAACAAATTCAGTTGGCTTGCCAAGAATTGATTTAAGTCTTTCAATTTCGTCTTGCTCAATTTCGGATACAGATTTTCCAATATTTGCGTGATTGTGTTCTTTGTACCAACTGACTGGAACACCGTTTGCAAAGCCGTGAGACTCTTGACGCAAATCGACAATATAAATCGGTGTATTAGACAGAGTTTCACGTTTCAAAACCTCAAAAAGAACATCAAAACTCCTTGCCGACATTTGAGCACTTGCAGAAGTCGATGATGAAACTATACGAAAATTGCGTACTTCAGATTTGTCAAGTCCGTCAAGTCGCCAAACACCTTTTGAAATATCAACGAGTTCGCTGGCATTTGTCCAGGAAGTCATAAATATTAAAGATAAAATTATTGACAATATTAATTTACGAATCATAATTAAACTCCGATAGAAGTAATTTTATTTTTATATGAGGCTAATTATGCAAAGTGGTAGGCTGTTTTATCATTCGTGTTTTTAAGCAAAGAATTAAACAGAAAATCGCAAAAGCTATACCGGCCGGATATGTAATAACCGTTGGAAGCTGCAGTCCTTCTTTTGCCTGCAATATGTAAGTAAACGTGACGATTGACATAAATATTGCAGGTATCATTGCTACCAGATAAGCCTTGCTCTCAGGCTTCATAAGATAAATGTAAACCGTACCGGTCCAAAGTACAATTACAGCTAATGATTGATTGAGCCATGCAAAGTAACGCCAAATTACATTAAAGTCAAGC
>CAJOHI010000143.1 GCA_905234365.1 uncultured Selenomonadaceae bacterium
CACCATTGACATGGCCTATCACCCTCAAGGTCTGCAAACTTTCAACGTCGATAAGGTTTTAAATCCATTTGTTCGTGGTGATGTCAATATTATGAAACGCGGATTGAAGCGAAGTCAACTTACCGTTGAAATTAACGAAATAATTTTTCTTGACGGAACGAATATCAAGGCATTAGACAAATTGCCTGATTAATTAATTTTTTCTTAAAGATTGGGATTGATTCAAATGTATAATAATAGTTATGTGCCTAATGTTTTAGTTGCAGGTGATGTTGAAGAATTTCGCGCAAAAATTGGCTCAAATCGTGCAGCAAGAATAATCGGTCAAGTTCAATTCGTCGGAGAAGTTGACGGCATTGAATTTGACTTGCTTCAAGATCAAAAAATTTTATTGAACGGCAAAATTGTCAATTACAATGTACTCATAGGACAGGCAAAACAGTCTAAATTTGATTATATCGTTTTCGTTGACATGATTGATTTTATCAGGCACAGTGAATTTTTATCGCTGTTTGTCCTTGAAGGTACTCGTATAATTAACACTGAATTTTTCCTGCAAAATGTGAAAGGTTCTTTTTTTTCGATTAAAAATCTAATAATTTAAATTCGTTCCTGGACGTTGATTCATTCTTTGCTGAAGGCGAAATTTACACAAAACTTGATGCGCTGGAATCAAAGGAAATCGACGGCATTTGCACAAGAAAATTTTTCCCAATTTTTAACAATATTTATAACAAGATTTATAATTCGCTTGAGGAATGTAAATTTCGTCATTATGATGCTTTGATATTGACGGCTGAAAGAGATGTGGACGAACTCAATGCACTAATTCAACGCACTCAAGAAATGACAAATATGTTTATAATTTTTGTTCGCAAAGGCTCAAAATTGGTGACGGCGATTAATAAATCAAATGCAAGAAAAATGGAAGCAGTTAACGGATTTTGGAGTTTTTTGTCGATTAATAAATCAAATTCTTTAAAAATTTACGTCGTCGCTCATAAAAAATTTGAATGTCTTGATTTGCCAAAAAATTATGCTGTCATTCAGGCAGGTAAAGCAATAAACGAGGATTTAGGATTTATCGGAGACAATACCGGTGACAACATATCAAATTTAAACCCTTATCTCAATGAAGCAACGGCGATGTATTGGATTTGGAAAAATGCTACCGAAAATTACATAGGATTATCACATTATCACAGATTTTTCACCACTGATAATTCTAAAAAATATTTAACTGAAAATATTTTAAGCAGTGAAGATATCATAAAAATTTTGCAAAAAAATGACATTATAATATCTCGTGCGCTACTTGACACAGGTTGTACAGTTTATTTTAGATATTTTAAGCATCATCCGGAAGGCGATACGAAAGTTACGAATTTGGCACTTAATTTGATGAGAATTATGATTGAGCGTTATCAGCCAACTTACATTGACGCTTTTGAACATGTCATAAACGGCAGCAGCTTATTTCCTTTTAACATGTTTATAACTCGAAAATATATTTATGATTCTTATTGCGCCTGGTTATTTCCAATGATTTTTGAAGTCAGAAAAGAGCTAATCAAGACCGTTAATTTAGATGAATTAAAAGGCAACCACAAGAGAATTTTGGGTTACATTTGCGAAACGTCATTTACAATGTGGATAATAAAAAATAATTTGAGGATTAAAGAATTGCCAATTATGATAGGAAAGTAATTCATTGAAACATTTTCGTTTTATAGTAATTATGAAAATTGTCACCGTTATTAAATCGAACGTTTAACTATAATCTGATCTTCACTGAAAATATTTGATTTTTCTGCGAATAAAATATAAAATAAATGTTAAGCATTTTTGTATATAAAGGTAGGTAAAAATTATGAATCGAGCAAGTCGATTATCAATATTAATTTTTGCATTTATTTTAACATTTGGCACGTTTAACATGGCTTCGTCACAGACAAAATTAAAAGTTGGATACATACCGAACACTGGATTTTTAGAAGAAGACAGAGCCGGACATTTGCGCGGTTACGGTTATGAGTACATGGAATTTTTAGCAAGATATGGCGATTGGAAATTTGAATATATACCTTGTACAAAGTGGCAA
>CAJOHI010000144.1 GCA_905234365.1 uncultured Selenomonadaceae bacterium
GGAGCAGAACAATTTCGTTCAAATATTCACCCGAGAGTTACGGGGAATTGTTCAACATTTGCTTTTGGCAGGACGAACGTCATCGAAACGACAACGAAAGATTATTCTGCGTTACCTGCGACTTACAAAAATATTTTGACGCGACTGGAGCAAGGAGAGTACATCATTCAAAATCCTATCTTCCGTTCATTGCTTAAGATTCGTTTTCCTAAGCCGATTTATAAACAATTCAAAGACTGAGAAAGGTAATTTTACATGGCAGATTATGTTTTTGGCGCGAATATTTTGGAAAATCTCACTACGGGGATGTACAAAAATTCGCAAATAATTTTTCGTGAGTATATACAAAATTCTTGTGACGCAATAGACAAAGCCGTTGCATTGGGAATTTTGTCTGCCAACGAGGAAAATATTGACATTTGGATTGATACGGATAAGCGTTTCATCAGCGTCGAGGACAATGGAACAGGTATCACAGCAGAGGATTTTGAAATAACTTTGCAATCAATTGCTCAATCCAATAAACAACTGGATACCGAAAAAGGATTTCGCGGAATTGGCAGATTATGTGGATTGGCTTATTGTCGTGAACTTATTTTTAGTACGACTGCAAAAAATGAAAATGTAGTTTCGACAATGCGAATAAATGCCGAAAAACTTCGCAGTCGTTTTTACGGTGACAAAAAATATACGGCTCAAGAAGTTTTAGATGATGTTATAACTGTCGAGAAAAAAATTTCTGATGAAGTTGTTGCTGACCATTGGTTTAAGGTTGAAATGATTGATATTAACGATGAAAACGAAGTTTTGCTTGATGTTGCGACGATTAGGGATTATCTGTCATTTGTTGCTCCTGTTGAGTACAGAAACACTTTTTTCTTGAGCCAAAAAATTTATGAACACGCCGATAGTTTAAATTTCAAAATTGATGAGTACAGAATCAATTTGAATGGCGATCAACTTGTGAAAAAATATAAGACGGATTTTAAAACCAGTTTGGGCGAGGACGAGATTTTTGATTTAAGTTTTAAAAATTTTTACGATGAAGACGGAAAGTTAATTGCGTGGTCTTGGATAGGGATTTCAAAATTTAAAGGTGTTATTAAACAAGATTCTAAAACGTCCAATAACAAAATGCGTTCAATTCGTTTGCGTAAGGGAAATATTCAAATTGGTGATGCTGACGCACTTCAGAAATTATTTAGCGAAGAACGTGGAATCCATTATTTCATTGGCGAAGTATTTGCAGTTGACAAAAATTTGATTCCGAACTCTCAACGCGATTATTTCATAGAAAATTCTGCACTTAAAATTTTTGAAAACGCTTTGGCAGATTATTTTGAAGAGTTGCATAAGGTTTATTACGGAGCATCAGATTTAAATAGTGCCGTTAAAAACATTAAATCCCTTGAAACTGCTGAGGAAAAATTTAAAAATCAAGTTTTCGTCAGCAAAAAACATCAGGCGGCTGAAGAAGAAAAATTAACTGTTGCAAGAGATAAAGCTGAAAGTTATGTGCGTAAGGTTGAACGCAGACATCAAGAGGCTTTGGACAATCCAAACGATATTCTGTCACAGGTCACGAAGCGAATCATTGAAAAACGCGACGTTCTAAAAATCCTCAAATTGCCTCAGGTATTCCTTCTGCAGGTACTCCCAAAGAATCTTCCAATCCTTTTCCTAAACTCAACAGAAAAGAACGCAAATTGGTTTACAATATTCTTGACGTTATCAGGGAAAACATAGATGCAAAAAAATTTGAGGAACTTCAGAGCAAAATAGTAGAGGCGGTTAATAAATGAACAGACGCGTTCTCTTGATAGAACCCGATTACAAGAATAAATACCCTCCACTGAATCTCATGAAGATTAGTCGATATTTCAGACAAATATGCGGAGATGATGTGAGATTTTTTAAAGGCGACTTGAAAAAATTCGCCGCACAACTTTTGTTGGAAGAATTTTTTTATTCATCGGCAAATGAGTTGTCGTTATTTCACGTTCAAGATGATACCAATCCGATTAAAGTTTTTGCAAGATATTCAGATGACTTGATGAATTTTATTAAAGTCGGAAAGTTTTCTTATCTTGATTCCATTCCAAATTTTCGCAATACCTTTTGGGAAGAAAAATTGTTGAATTTGCGGCGCAGATTTCAAAAAAAAGATTATCCTAAATTTGACATCATTTGCGTTGCGACTTTGTTTACATTTTTTTGGCAAAAAACAGTGGACAGCATAAATTATGCGAAAAATTTT
>CAJOHI010000145.1 GCA_905234365.1 uncultured Selenomonadaceae bacterium
TTCATCGGCAACAATCCTGCACAAGTCGGTGATATGGTTTGGACTGACGGCAGAGTTATTTTTGGGCACACGCCGATTAGAGGGACGCCCCTAATGTTTACCGACGAACCCAAAATTCCTGTGCTCGGCGCTTTATACAACCAAGCTGGATATATCAAAAAATCATTGACGCTGAAATTTCCGATAATGGCGAACTGCTCACTGTGACTGACGGCTTTTATCGAAAAAATCGATATGTGACCTATAATAACCATTTGTACGTACATCGTTATAGTTATACGCAAGGACACGAAAACGAATCCCTTCCGGAACAGTATGTTCATTCGGTTTGTTATAGCGTATCCACTTATGTTGGACAACAAATTGAGTTAGGCATTGACATTCCCGACGAAGATACTGACGTTATTTTTTATCGAGACGGCGAAAAATTTAATCAGCTGAATCTGAAACAATTTGCTGATGAAGCCGAAAATCTTGCTCTCGAAGTTAAAGATAAGATTATGGCTAAGTCGGCAGAAAATATTCAAGCCGCGAACGCTGATATTATCGCTAAAGGTATTCCTACTACGGAAATTTTAAACTATTTTAAACAGCCATCCCCGCCAGATGATTTTATCGCTTCGACTTATGCTAGAGTTGCTATGTTGAAAATACAGCCAAATGGTGATTATGACGCCGTGATTGTTGCTTCGTCATATGGTTATTGTTTCCCTTATCTGACGTTTAACGGTTCAGCATTCTTGCATTCTTTTCCGAATGGCGAAAATGCTTCATTCAATTCTGATTTGGAACAGTGTATGCAAATCTTTGAAAATAACGTATTCGATGAAGAAATTTCTCCGCGAACTTTGCCCGTTGCATTAAATATTATAAAATATCCTCGATTCACGGGCGATAAAAAAGACGATGACGGCAATTATACTGACGAGTATAAACGATACATATTAAACAAAGTGGCTTATTACATACCGCGGGCTCGTTTCAAATACAAAAACTGGTATGATATATTCAAATTCTGGCGGTGGACATAGCCTCTGGAAATACGAACGATTCCAATGAAACTGTCGATGATTTTATCATTGCCGATAACGAAACGACCAAAGAATTTGAATTTCCGTTAGATGAATGATATTACTTAGTATCTGACAGTCTACGAGTAAAAAAAAATTAGCGATACCGAGAACAACAGCGAAGTTGATATTCCTCAAAGGATTAATGAAGGCTTAAATTGGGATTATCACGAGTTATATTTTTTGTACCCAATACGGGTCTATTATAGTACCGACAGCGAACTTCAATCCTGCGCGAGTGCTCTAGGAGTTGAAGAAGACGGCGTTTGCGGCGGACAGATAGCAATACCATACTTGCATTATCAATATTTAAGCGGTTGGTTCAGAAATGACCAAGATAAAAGCTTAAGAATTAACCGTTGCTATGCAAAACTGAAAGGCGGCAAGCATTTATTAGGAGCATACAATTCACTTGTCTATGAATTTAACACAAACGCTATTGCCGAATGGGATATGGCGGGGTTGCTAAAAATTAAAAACTTCAGGCTACGCAAATTAAAGAACATAAGCAAGGCAAATAAATAAACACTTGACTGATATTTGTAAAATAACCTCGACTATAATTGCCAATTTATGATAAAATTTTAAATAAAGGTGATCGAATGACTAATGAGACGATATTGGAACAACGCTGGCAAGCCGCTACTATTCGTGACAATTTCATATTCGGCAAAACTTTTGAGACTAATCCAGATTTATGTAAAGTGCTTATCGAGAACATTTTGAATATCAAGGTTTCTAAAATTTTTTTTCCAGAACGCGAGAAAATTCTAGAATCGCGCGCCGACAGCAAGGGTATTCGCCTTGATGTTTACGTCGAAGACGAACTTAATCGCTCTTTTGATATTGAAATGCAGGTTGCTAATAATGACAATCTCGGTAAACGTATGCGCTACTATCAAGGGCTCATTGATTTAGACAAACTTAAACGCGGACAACACTACAGCGAATTGGGCAAAGTTTTCATTATTTTCATTTGCCCATTTCAGTGCTTTGACGGTGAACGCCACATTTACACTTTCAATAATTTGTGCGTCGAAAATCCTGCTGTCGCGCTTGAGGACGGAGCAACTAAGATTTTCCTAAGCACCAAGGGTACTATTAATGATGTTAGCGTTGAAGTCAAAAATTGAGGGGGTCTGCTCAGATTTGAGCACCCCCCCACTGCCGAAAATTTTGTAATGCAACTGGACGAAGCTGTTAAAATCATTAAATTTAATAAGAAAGTGAGGCTAGACTATATGACTTACGAAATGGCTTTGCTTGATAGGGAACGTCAAGGTCGCGCGGAAGGTCGCGCAGAGGGTCTCATAGAAGGACGCGTTGAAATGTTAAAAAATCTTCTTGCCGCAGGTACACCTATTGAATACATAATCAAAGCAACAGGCTGGACGAAAGAACAAATTCTTCAACTTCAGCAAGATTCTAAATTTATCTCCGCCGCGTAATGCGGTTTTTTTATTGGGGGTGTTGATTATGGATTTTATGACACCAGAATTTTTCAGTGCTGTTGGGTTTCCAGCGGCTATTTGTATTTATACGCTGTTTGGCGTCAACAAAACTATGAAGGAATTAACCATTGCCATTAATCAGTTGACGACTGACATTAACAAGCGCGAGACTGAACACGCTCACAAATTAGAAAAGCTTGAAAACGAAGTTAAGTCTTTGAAGTTTAAATTGGAAAACATTAAAAATGCTAGGAGTTGATATTTTATGACTTACTTTATCACTAATACCAACGTCGTGAAAATTAATGAAACTTCCGGCGTCATTCAGAATTTCAG
>CAJOHI010000146.1 GCA_905234365.1 uncultured Selenomonadaceae bacterium
TTCAGCGGTTAGCTTTTGAATGGGCAAAACACCATTACATCGGACAATGAAAGGCAATAATTTTTGTTTCGCTGTTACTCCATAAACTAATTTTTGTAAGTGTAGACAATAACAATAGAGATTGTGCTTATCAGTGAAATACCATAAAGCACTTTTGCATTTTTTACAGACGGAGCGATCCGCACGGTTGGAATGAGGCATAATATCTTCGCAACCGCTACAGGTAACGATTTTTTCGCTCTCATTGGGAAAAGTAACAGAGTGCATAAGGTCGCAGTTACAGATTAAATAATTATGTTCAGTGTTGATGCGATACCAAAAGGCGTGTAAACAATCTTTACAGCGACAATTAGGCGATTTATCTTCAATAATAGGATTAAAAATAAACATATAAATCCTCCATTAACGAGAAAAGCCGGTATTATGACTTTTCTCTATTTTCTTGACTTTTTTAGGTTTGATTGGTGGTTGCGCTGATAATGTTTCAGCAGAATGAGATTTAGGAACACTAACAGATGCAGGAGCAATCTTTACAGGTTGATTTTGTTTAGGTAATGGTGTACTGATTGCTGTTTCTTTCTGTATTGATTTATCTTGTGGGGAGGAATCAAAACGTAGAGAATCAAAAGCTGACGAGAAAGAAGGTAATTTATCCCAAGTAACTTCGCCATATTTCTCACGAATTTGATTACGTTCTGCAATAGCAACAGGAGACAATTCGGCAAGATGTTGCAATTCAATAGCCCGTCGAAATTTATCCTTATAATCACTGCCGACAATTTTTGTTTGATTTTCCTCAATCTCATCTTCAAGGTTATGAATAAAATCGTCGGAAGTGACTTTATGACACCACTCTTGGGCATTTTTGTGAAGTTTGTCAATATCATCAGTGAGAATCAGACTTAGCGCGACTGACAGTAACGTAAAATTTATTTCTGTCCATATGAGATTTAGAATCAGCATTACAAATGATTTTTTGAACGGTCGCGCCCTGCAACTTATTTACTGTCATTGCATAACCGAAGTCAAAAGTATTGTACTGTTCGGCATTAAATGTAATAAGTTTGTTAGAATCAGTTCTAAAAGTAATGTGTTTATCGTTGATGTCGGTGATAAAACCTTTAGTGCCATTGCGAACGCCAAGATGTTTATCATTCTTTAGGCAGATAATGCGGTCGCCAACTGATAAATTAATATCGTGTTCAAGAGGATTATTCAAGTCGCCATTGTTGACGTGAAAAGGGGTATCATCAAATAAAATTTCTTTTTGAATAAGACGTTGGTGAATCATATCATTCAAGGCGATACGCTCTGAGTTGGAAAGAGTAGCAACGGCAATTTTATCTTGTGCATATTTTTTCATTGCCTCAAAATATTCCTCAATAGTAGAAATTTGACGTTGTTCCTTGTCCTTTATTTCTCGTATTCCGCTGTGAATTTCTTCAATAGGAATGCCGTTTTGCTCCACTTTATTTATAATTTTGTCCTCATCGGACGAAAAAATTTTATTGTCGGTATTTCCGATCCGCTTGTTTACTTCAGAATTAATTTCATCAGCCATTTTATCAGAATCAGTTTTAATAAAAGTTTTTGAATGAGATTTGAGCGATGAAATAATTACATCAGCAGCTTTTGAAATAGTGGAATTATTAAGCAGACGAAAAGCGTTATCAACACTGCCTAAAACAGATTCTTTTATTTTCGCGTTGACGTGTGATATTTTGGAGATAACAAGTAGTTGCACCGTGATTAATAAGAAGTCTATGAGGGTCGCCGACGTTGATACTGGGAATCTGGTCATAATCACCAATAGCGATTAATTTCCAGCCTTTTGCTTGACAGAGTTGCATTAAGGCACGGGCATGAATATCGTCAACCATACCAAATTCATCGACAACTAAAAAACCACCGTCAACATCTTTTTTCAAGCCTTTGAAGTTATAATCACGTTTGAGAGAGAAATTAAAATCAGAAATGGTAGGCTCACCTTGACTTTTTAATGATTCATTTTCATATCTCAAAAGTAATGAATCAATGGTATTACAATCAACTATACCACTATCATTAGCTAATTCATCAGCGGCAGCACCGGCAAAAGCGGCACCTTTAATTTGAATGTGAAAACGGTCACACATC
>CAJOHI010000147.1 GCA_905234365.1 uncultured Selenomonadaceae bacterium
CTTTGCCGGAAGTAGAACAGCTTATTCTGACTTGTCTGTGAAAGGTGCTTTAAAATCTGACGGCAGACTTTACATTATGATGGAAGATGACAGACCGGCAGGTTATCTCTGTATCGTCAATGAAGAAAATATCGCCAGGGTGCTCTACGTCTATACTGATCCTATGATCCGCAATCGTGGTATACTCAAATCTTTGTTGAAGCATGCATGTGAAAATGCTGACCGGAAAGTTAAAGTTTGCATTGCTGATGATACAGAGGCTTTTACCTTCATTAAAAGAGCTTGTTTGAACTTAGGATTTTTTGAAGAGTCTAACTGCATAATAAGCGGATCAGGTAAAGCAAAAGATTTTTCAAACTGGGAAAGATATATGGATAGAGTTGGAAATAAATTCTGTGAGATATTGATTAGGCAATTCAGAAAGTCAAATTGATGAATTGTATCATTCAAATGAGAATGAATATAAAAATCCTCTTAGCGTCAAAGTATTTTTCGACAATGCCAACAAGTGTTTAGATAGAAATATGAGTTTCTTGGCATCAAAAGATGGAGAACTCGCTACTTATAGTCTTGTCAGTCGTCCTGATATTCAAAGTGCCGTATTTGAACATATATCTACAGCAGAGAAATATATGGGCAGCGGCTGTATATTTTTGCCATTTGCAAGATCAATGGAAGAATTTAGCGTATGCAATGTATGAAAATAATGTACATGCAAATGCCTTCAAAAAAAAGTTGCTTGAACGTGTAACAGTTACAAAGCACAAATCGTATAATTTTGTACTTGAAAAAGCAGAGGTGATTTGAATTGACTAAACTAGAAAAGAAAGTTTATAACAAAATGATTGAGACTATGGATTTGGACGAATCGGAACTTGAGGGATTTGATGAAAATTCGCCAATCTTTGAAGGCGATAACGAAGGCAAAGTTTCAATGAATTTAGATTCTATTGACTCGCTTGAATTGGTTGTGATGATTGAAAAAGAGTGGGGTCTTGGCGAAATTGACGGCGAAGATATGAAAGGCTTACGTACAGTCAAGGCGATTGCTGATTATATAAAGGAACATTCGGAGAGCGTAAAAGATGAATAAGGTTGTTATAACCGGAATGGGCGTTGTCTGTGGCAATGCAAATGATAAAAACGAATTTGCCGAAGCCTGTTTTCAAGGTACTCAAGGAATTAAATCCTGTACAGCTTTTGATACAAATGGACTGTCAACTTCATTTTTTGGCGAAATTGACAATTTGGATAACGACAGCCGCTTTTTTACCATATTAAAGAAATCCGCCGAAGCAATGATGACTGACGCACAAATTGGCAGAGATGATATTGTTTCATGGGGCAATAAATGTCGAATGTTTTTAGGAACTCTGATATTTAGTTCACATTATTTTTATCGACACAGTTTATCCAAAGTTAGAACAAAAGCGATAATTTTATAGCTCATATGAATGATTTTAGCACTTATGCAAAAAAAATTCTCGGCGTTAAAGGGGCATCGGAAATAATTTCTGCTTCATGCGCTTCCGGCACTACTGCCGCTGGTATGGCGTTGGACTATATCCGCTCCGGTTTGTGTGAGTGTGCAGTAGTCGGTGGCGTTGATTCACTTTCGATTGTCACGGCTTACGGCTTTAACTCTTTAAAATCTTTAAGCGGCGGTGTATGCAATCCGTTTGATGAGGAACGAGACGGAATTAATATTGGTGAATGTGGCGCATTATTTCTCTTTGAATCGCTTGAACACGCTCAAGAACGCAATGCCAAGATTTATTGCGAAGTAGTCGGCTATGCACTTGGGAATGACGCTTACCACATAACAAGTCCTGAGCCCAATGGCAATGGTGCTTATCAAACGATGAAAGCTGCTCTTGATGATGCTGACATTGAGGCAACCGATGTAGATTATATCAATGCTCACGGAACCGGAACGCTCATTAATGACGGAATGGAAACAAAAGCCATTGAGAAATTATTTGCAAACATTGACAAAAATATCAGCGTATCATCTACAAAAGCCCTGATCGGTCATTGTATGGGTGCGTCCGGCGCGATTGAATTGGCTAGTATTATCCTGTCGATGAAAAATAAAAAATATATCCCCATGCCAAAACTCAAAAATAATATCTTGAAAGCGGAAAATATTAAAGCCTCAAACAAAACTTTTGACTTAAATATT
>CAJOHI010000148.1 GCA_905234365.1 uncultured Selenomonadaceae bacterium
CACACTCAATTCCCTTGCCTCTAACCATTCCTGCTGTCGCCCATCTCCCACTATCAGGCATTGGAATTTTACTTTCTGTGATTTCTTCAAGCATTTCTTGATAATCCATTCCGCCATTACAATTCAACACTCCTGGAACATTCTCAAATATGAAAAATCTTGGTTGTTTGCCTTTTGTTGATTCCCTCATCTCATATAATATTTTTATTGCTTTACAAAATAATCCGCTTCTTTCTCCCTGCAATCCTTTCCTATCACCATTCGCCACACTGAAATCCTGACACGGTGAACCTGCTGTTATTATATCTACCGGCTCTATTTCATAACCGCTTAATTTATTTATATCTCCCAACTGTTTCACTTGCGGAAAATGTTGCTGCATTACTCTTATCGGAAATTTTTCTATTTCAGATGCCCACAAACTCTTTATACCAAATTTTTCACAAGCAAGCGTCCAGCCGCCTATTCCAGCAAATAAACTTCCCTCCGTCAACACTTTTACTTTTTCTCCTGCTGTTTGATGCCTCTGTTTACATTTGTCGTCGATTCTGTATTCACCGCCGAAGCATCTTTTGACCATGAGAAATCACTGATAATTTACTTCCAGTTGCTCCTCATCTTCACTCTTGATTGTCTGCACCGTGAAAATTCCGCTGTATGGTGTGACTTTTTTCTCTCCTGTTCCTATTGTGAATGTTTCCTCTGTCCAACGTATTTGATACGAGTGTCCTCCTTCCATCGGTAAGATCGTTGAAATATTTATTTGCACTGTTTGATGTCCAAATTTTTCTGTTGTCTTTTCTGTTTTCAACATCGTCTGCAATTTTGTCGCTGCGTTCTTTGTCAAAAATCCATATGCCGTTGTTAAATTTTCTTTGTACACCACTGGATCGAGCGGTATCTCTCGCGTATTTTTCAAAAATTTTGAAAGAAAATATTTGTAAACTGATTCTCCTGCTTGATAATGTGCGCTTGCCTCTACTGTTCCGACATTCATCACCATTCCTGTTGTTTTGTCCACTTCCACGATATATGGCATTACATTGGAACTTAGGGATTTATACACTAATCCAAGCGTCAAAATCGTTACAACCGCCATTAATCCAACCAAGAGGCGACGCAAATTATAATTTTGTACGATTATTTCACCTTCGCGCTCGTCCCATTTTCTTGCAGCTCTTTCCGCTGGACTTTCAGGCTCATAATTTGTAAATTTTTCTGGTTTGCTGAACAAAGTCTTGATGTTCATAAATTTTTTCATCTCCAAATTCTTTTACTCTATTTATAATATTCAAAGCTCGCTGTCATATCTTCTAATCCAAACATTCCTGCCATTATTCCAAGTATCAATGGAATATCCGCCTTTAATTTGTTTTTCCACAACATAACCGCGTTTAAAACCACAAGAATTGTTATTATTGACCATTCTATAGCTTGATTCATTCTTAAATATTCCATTGTCGTCACACATACTTCATGCAACGGTATCAACATATCTGGCACTTCAAATATAAATATCATTCTCAGAGTGTAGAATATCGCCATTGATTATATTCGGCTCAACAAATCTTGTTTTCTTTGATTTTCTTCTCTAACATTCTTGACAAGAGTACCGAATACTTGAAACGTCGTAAATACTACAATCAAGCTCAATAAATATTCTTCGATTTTATAATTTCCGCTCAAGAAGACTATTGCACCAAATAATAGCAACTTCTTATTGTTGATTTTTTCTTTCTCACAATCGTATTTTGTCAGCTTCCAAAGTACAAATGACGTGAAAAATCCAATCATCGGATTTATTTCCTGCGTATATATCAGCAAAATGCCTATCCACATCACACCAATTACAGACATTGCTCTTTGAATTTTTTCCTTCCCAAATGTGTCCATTTCGGACACATTTTCATCTATTTTTCAGTTTCCTCATTTCCTACCATATAAATATTGGTACAACTCGTGTTTTTATGCTTTCAAGCGGTATTTCTCCACTGTATCTGCCGTCAAATGATCTTGCATTCATCGCTACCGGCAGTACGTTTCCTTCACTTACTTTAAATTTTCCTCTCAATCTTGGCAGTTCATTCCCAACCGTGTCCATTTCGTAGACTTGTCCAATATATTTCCCTGCTGCCTCAAATATCAGTGTTTCTTCATCTATCGAGTATGTATCTCCAGCTATTGCCCCTACTTTCTTTAAAAATGTATGTTTTCCGTTTCCCCAACCATTTTTTATAATAATTGCTCTGACTTCTTCAGATGGCTCATAAATGATGTAATCTCCTCGCCGATATTTTTCACCTGGTATCTTCAGATACAATCCAACCGGCAAACTTTGCGACACGTTTAAATACAATATCTCAGGTATTTCTTCAAATCCTATTTTTGCTATCGCACACATCAGCAAGAAAATTATTACTTTCTTTTTCAATCTTTCCGCCTCCCAACTCACATAGTTTATTTTATTTTTGCTCTCTCAAATTCTTATTTTGTTGCATTTTTTAAAA